>JAGCWG010000339.1 GCA_017961965.1 Bacteroidaceae bacterium
AAAGAAAATTTGTTTATCTTACATTCCATGAATTTTCTTACTAAAAAGCAAGGATTACGAATCATTTTAATGGGGAAAAAGGAAACAAAATTTTCTTTAATTTTCTAAATTTTCGTTCTCCTTTTAATTACCTCTAACTTCCGAAACTTGAACATTCCTAATTCTTCATTCTTCTTTATTTCACGCCCTTCATCATCTCCTCAATGGCTGCATCGAGCTGTGCGTCCTTACCGTTGAGCACATCTGCTGGGTCGTTGTAGATGAGAATGTCTGGCTGAAGTTCCATGTTCTCGAGGTAGTTGCCCTTGCGGTCAACGCATCCTACCTGTGGAATACCGAAGTAGAGAGTAGGGTCAATCTGTGTCTCCCACCATACAGCAGTCATAGTTCCCGGAACAGGAGCACCAATGAGCTTACCTACTCCAAGCTCCTTATAGAGCCATGGAGTACCGTGGGCATTTGAGTAGTTGTCCTCACACACAAGCATACATGACTTCTTTGTGTATTTGTTGTAAGGGTCACTTCCTACATACTGTCCACGTGGCATGAACTTCTGATATTCCACGCCTGATAGGAGGGTGATTACATCGTCGTGCAACCATCCGCCACCATTGTGACGTGTATCGATGATTACGCCCTCTGTATTGCGGTACTTTCCGAGGAGTTCGCTATAGAGTACGCGGAAGCTCTTGCTGTTCATACCCTCGATGTGGATGTAACCAATCTTTCCTCCAGTCTTTTCCTCCACATACTTGCGGTTGCGCTCCACCCAACGCTGGTAGAGTAGGGCGTTCTCGGCAGATTGTGAGATAGGTTTAACCTCTACGTCGAATGGCTTGCCACTCTTACCCTTGATTGTAAGGGTCACGTTCACGCCAATCTTACCTGTGAGGAGGTAGTCAAGAGAAAGAGAATCCGTAATCTCAATGCCATTGACATGAGTAATCATCATGCCTGGCTTCACGTCAGTCTTCTTGAGCGCGAGAGGGCTCTTGGCAATAATCTCCTCAATGCACATGGCGTTGCCCTCTGTATTCTGGGCATAGAAAAGACCGAGTCGTCCCACGTTGTTCCTATATGGTGCACGATAACCGCCACCCGTGTGTGAACCGTTGAGCTCGCCGAGAATCTCAGAGATGAGGTCGGCAAAGTCGTAGTTATTATTTATATAAGGTAGGAACTTCTTGTAGTTGTCATGATACATCTTCCAGTCGATGCCGTGAATCTTAGGGTCATAGAACTTTTCGTTCACCTGACGCCAGCAATGTTCAAAGATGTATTCACGTTCCTCGGCTGGACGGTAGTTGAACTGAGCAGAGAAGTTGATAGCCTTTGCATCTCTTCCTCCCACCTCAAGTTTGCTAACTATGCCACCACGATTGAAGTACATGTTCTTCACATCCTTGTCCGTGATGATTGAACCGCTCACACCACCCGCAAGCTTTGAAGTGTTACCTTCCTTCAGGTCTTTCTTCCAAAGGTCTGTTCCATCTACAGATGAAAGGACATAGTAGAAATTTTCTCCCTTGGCATCAAGTACGCAGTCACCGATGTTACCTGATTGTGAAGTGAGACGGACGATGCGGTCTTCAAGGTTGTTGAGGTCGAATACGAGGTCTTCCACTTTGGCAATCTCGCCTTTCTCCTCAGCCTTCTTATCCTTTTGCTCCTTTTTCTCTTCTTCCTTCTTCTCCTTCTTTGACTTACTTTCCTCAAGAATCTCAAGGTCTTCCTTATTCATGCGGAACTTGTCGTAAGCATCAATGTCGAAGAACATTATATAATAGTCCTCCTCAGCACCCCAGCTACCGTGGCTACGGTAACCTGCACGGTCTGATGCCCAAACCATGGCCTTGCCGTCGAGCACCCACTTTGCGTTTGAATCTGTATAACCGCTGTTTGTGAGGTCATGAACCTCAGTACCGTCAGCCTTGACAAGGGCGATGTCCTTATTGTTCCATCCGCCTACACCGATGTAATCGCACAAGAGCCACTTGCTGTCAGGGCTCCAGCTGAAGTTTACATCGCCATCTGAGTAGCTGTAGTTATATTTTCCGTCAAGGGCAGTAGTAATCTTGCCTGACTTTATGTCAACAACGCGTAGGGTAGTGCGGTTCTCAAGATAAGCCACCTTCTTTCCGTCAGGTGAAACCTGTGGTTGGAAAGATGTCTGGTTGTTCTTGATGATGTTCTCTTCCTTTATCGACTTGGCACGAGTGAAGCTTGTACCGTCCTTGTCCTCTATGCTTGACTGGTAAATCTGCCAGAGTCCTCCACGCTCGCTGTCATAGATGACGCTCTTGCCGTCAGGTGCAAAGCATACGTTACGTTCCTGTCCCGGAGTGTCGGTAATCTGATGAGTCGTGTTGTAGTCAACAGATGTCACATACACGTCACCGTGGAGCACGATAGCAAGTTCCTTGCCGTTAGGGCTGATTGCAAAGTCGCCCACGCCGCTTGTAAGCGTCTGGCGGATAAGATTCTTAATCGTGCAATCTGTTGAAACTGTCACATCCAGCTTCTTTGGCTGCTCACCCTCACGCATGGTGTAAAGCTCTCCATTGTATGAGAAACAGAACACGCCATCGTTTGAACGAGTGAGGAAGCGCATTGGGTGGTTCTTGAACGATGTGAGGGCTGTAGCTGCATTGGCTCCAACCTTACGCTTGTAGAGATTGAACGAACCAGATTCTTCGCTCAGGTAGTAGAATGTATCGTTTTCGCCCCATACAGGTTCGCGGTCTTCACCCTTGAACTGTGTGAGTTTCGTATATTTGTTCTCAGCCTTGTTCCATGCCCAGATATCACGGGTGATGCTACTTGTGTGGTGTTTGCGCCACTTGTCCTCATAACCCTTTTTATCATTATAGAGCCATGTCTTTCCGTCCTTGCTGATTGAGATATGTTCCATAGGAAGTGAGGAAATCATCTGTGGACGACCGCTGGCAGCCGCACCCTGAGCAAAAGGTATGACAGCTTCATAAATTTGAGGAAATTGTCCGCTTGGGAACTGCATACTCTTTACTGAAGGCATCACGTTGGCGGTATAGAGAATCCTGTCGTTACCGTTGAAGGCAATAGGTGTCTCGCTCTGTACAGAAGAAGTCACGCGAACAGGCTTGCCGCCGTTTGCAGGAATGGTATAGATGTCCATGTGACCATCCCTGTCACTCGCAAAGGCTATGTGCTTGCCATCTGGACTCCATACAGGAGCCGTGTCGTATGCGGAATTGGTTGTTAATTGACGTGCTTCACCACCTTTTGCACTAACAGTGAAAAGGTCGCCTTGATAACAGAAGACAATCGTTTTTCCGTCTGGTGAAATGGCTGACTGTCTGAGCCATAATGGGGTTTCTGCGTTTGTGGCAGAAGAACAAATCAAAGCCATTGCAGCAATGATTGTCTTTGGAGCATAATTCATTTTCTTTTAGGATTTTATTATTTCATTTTTAGGAAATAAATTCACACACAGATTAAAGGTTTCCCTTCTTCTCTGTTTTGGTTGCAAATTTAACGAATATATTTTTCTCCACAATATTATTCTAAATTTTTTATATATAATTTGATACTTTTATTTCTTTTAATCAGTTAGTTTTCCCTTATCATCCTCTTACCATTCTCTACAGATTTGTAGGGAAACATAAGGGAAAAGCAATGCGTATGCATGACAAGAATCAATTATTCCGTACATTTACGATTTGTGTTTAGTCTTCAATCCTTCGTTAACCCTTCGTTAACCCTTCGTAATTTCTTCGTGAATCCTTCAAAGTACATATAGGACAATTTCTGCAATACCTTATTTGTCTTTATTATTGTTTAAATAGCATATATTTACATAAAGAATGGTAAAAACTATATAGTTAAATGATATGAACATAATAAGTCGAGGTATATAGGGAAGCATTACCCTTTACCTCGGCTTTTTTATGATTATATAAATGATTTGCTAAATTAAATATTTAATTTTTATATAATGTTGGCATTTTTACTTATTTATTTGTATTTACCCCCCCCCCTAAATCTCAATTTGTGCTTTTTTTGCACATAAAAGTCTCGAAATTGTTTTGAAAAAACACAATATGTTTGTTAATTTGTGGATGAATAAAATAATTAATACCGAGCAATTCCCAGCTCTTAACTATAACCCTTTTCAGGTTAGGGAAGCACTTGTAAAGTAAAAACAAAACAATCATGATAAAATCAAAATTATTCCTTTTCCTTACATTCGCCATGTTCACACTATGCGGATGGGCTTATGATTTCCAAAAAGATGGAATCTATTACAACATTCTTAGCGAAGACGACAAGACAGCAGAAGTAACATCTGGTGACGTTGCCTATACAGGAGATATCGTAATACCATCCGAAGTAAATGGATATTCCGTTATGGATATCGGAATAAAAGCTTTTCAGTATTCCACTATATCATCCGTTTGTATTCCAACGACAGTTAAAAGGATTAAAGCGTATGCATTTGAATGTTGTAATGGCCTTACTTCTGTTGTTATTCCGTCTAAAGAAATAATCACTATTGGAGGTTATGCATTTTTTGGATGCGAAAATTTAACAACTCTTATAATCTATGGTGAGGTAAAGTCAATTGGTTCTCGTGCATTCCTTGGTTGCACATCGCTTAAAGACATTTATTTGTATGCAAGAACAATTAATGAAAAATTAAACATATCAGTTAAAGCTTTCGATAATGTTTCTAATGAAATAAAAACTCATGTGTATTATGGCATGGAGGAAACGTATCAACTTTCCCCATATTCGAGCAAGCATTTCCCAAATATAGTAGGCGATTTAATATTTACAGTTCATGATGGCGAAGTATATACAGATACACACGAACAAAAATTTGAAGGAATCGAGTACGTTCGTGATTTCGAGAACACAAATTGGCAACCTTTGTACGTACCATTTGACATTTATCCCTTGGATGTTAAGGATGAGTTTGAAATTGCGATGATTAAAGATGTCTATATTGACATAACTGATTATAATACAATGGACGTAGGCGCTGAGAATGAGAAAAAATCGACCCTATGTGTTTCATGGCAGGTTTTGCTTACAAACCTAAAATATTGTTCATATCATTGTTATCCATATTTAATTAAACCGTTGAAAACAGGAACCATTCAGGCTTGGTTAAATGGAAAATATTTACAAAAAGTGAAATATCATAATGAGGACGAATGTCGAGAAGAAATTCGTTATTTAGGTGAGACTATTTACCCTGCAAAAGAAAATACCTTTATTCACAAGTTTAGAGAGGGTTGTTATCTTACCTTTAAGGGCACTTATAGTGGAGTTAGCACAGCAGATATGACTGCTAATAACTATTTGACTGTAAAGGATAGTAAGATATGTGTTCCTAATGATAACATGGAAGCTCTTTCTCCTATGCGCTGGTATATGTATTTTGAGCATTTTGAGGGAGAACTACCAAATATTGGTGCAATAAAGTTCTTGTTCTATGATATAGATGGCAATCTCGTTGACTCATTCGAGAACAATCTATCTGCTGACACTAATACAACTGGCATTTCAGATACAGAAGCAATCATCACAAGTACGTCAGACATCTTCACCCTTGATGGACGTAAGACAGATGGTAAGAACCTGAAGTCTGGCATTTACATCAAGAATGGCAAGAAGTATATAGTTAAGTAAAATTGAGAAGAACATTTTAAATATGAATGAAAAAGTCGAGGTACATTGATAAGTTAAACTCCGTACCTCGGCTTTTTTATGATAGAATAAATATTTCTCCTAAAATAATAGGGAAATTTGTTTTGTTTGCGATTAAACATAACCGCGATTATGGCAGAAAACGCATAAAATGTTTCGACCTGTACGGTTGAAACTGTATGTTTTTTTTTGCCGCAGTGCGGCCAGTTAAAAAAACATGGTAAAAACCAAATAAAATCAAAAAAAACATGTTTTTTCTTGTTTTTGTTCTGTTTCTTGACTGTTTTTTTTATATGCACCTTTGTGCAAAACTACAACCGTACAGGTCGAAATGTTTTTTTTATTTTATAAATTTTCGTTCAAAAAGTCTCTATTACTTTGTTATCATAACCACAAAAAAGTATATCTTTGCAGCAAGGAAAGACGAAAAACAATGGAAGTAAACATACAGACAACGGCGGATGGCAGTCAAACGCTCTTTGTACCAGAACTTGACGAGCATTACCATTCCATCAAGGGTGCTCTTACGGAGTCGTTGCACATTTTTATATATACTGGGCTTAACGTATGTCATGCTGTTGAACCTCGTGTTCTCGAAATCGGTTTCGGCACGGGTCTCAACGCATTCCTTACATTGGTTGAAGCAGATAAAGGTCGTAAGGTTCACTTCACCTCACTTGAGAAATATCCACTACCAATGGACATTATCAGCAAGATGGAATACGCAAAGTTCGTGGATGAACAATATGCACCTCAATATAATGCGATTCATCAAGCGCCTTGGAACGTATGGTGTGACATTACGTCACTTTTCCGATTAAGGAAGATGGAGACAGACCTAACCGCCCTACCGCTCAAGGAGAAATATGACGTAGTATATTTTGATGCTTTTGCACCAGAAAAACAACCTGAGATGTGGACACAGGAAATTATCCAGCATATCTACGAACATTTGGACGAAGGAGGAATATTCGTTACATATTGTGCCAAAGGCTGTGTGAGACGAATGCTCCAATCAGCAGGCTTCACTGTCGAACGACTTGCAGGACCGCCAAATGGCAAGCGAGAGATACTGAGAGGAGTTAAATTAATTAATAATTCAAGTTTCGCAAGTTCAGCTGACGCTTTACTTGCAAGGAGTTAAAAAGGAGTTAAAGAGT
>JAGCWG010000340.1 GCA_017961965.1 Bacteroidaceae bacterium
ACTAACGAGGGCCGAAGGTCTCGTATGTTCCATCGTCAAAGAAGATGCGGATTTCGGTTATCTGACGAGGTGGTTTCTGAGTAGTCATTGCCATGGCTGCAACGTACTCATTAGGGATTACAGGAGCGGCAGGGGATGGCGTCGCAGGGCGTACCCTCGGCTTCTGTTCGACAGGAGCAACGTTGCGAACAGGCTCAACGGGCGGCACATTCTTTACCACGGGTTGAGGTGTCTTAGGTGCTGTTTGCATGGCTGCCATTGCTGCCGATTTACCAAGTTCACCAAAATCAAAACTCATGTCGTCCAAAGATGGTGAGTCGAAACTTTCATCCGAAGATAGAGTGGAAGAGGTAGCGGACGATGATGATGCAGAAGTGTCACCCACATGCATGTTCTCATCGTCTGCAAACAACCACATAGGATTGATGTTCGGAAAAGCCTGAACGAGATTTCGGAACAATGCCATTGTTGGCTTTGTTCGTCCGTTAAGAATACCAGACAAAGAACCTGGAGTTATTCCAATCTTTTCTGAGAATTTTGTCTGGTTCAAACCAGATTCCTCAAATACCATCTTGAACTTTTCGGTATCGTCTAATGTTGCTCCCATACTATTATATATATATTTTATTTCATGCCTAATAACTCAAGCCAAGGTGTGCCGAATTGTGTGCAAGGAACTCTGATGTGCACGTCGTCATTTGAAGTGCCAAAGGCACAGAAGCTTGTGTTATAGGAATGACGTTTTTATGTTATTGATTTCTCTTTAGCGTTAATTTTGTCCTACTACAATAGAGGCGAAGCCTCTTGTTTTTTATGAAAAATACCGTACATCTCTCCACAACTTTATGAGCGAAGCGAAAAAATAGGGGGTATTTTGTCCCACTTATAGTGTTCATGACGTCCTCCGAGGCAAATGTCAATTTTGACCTATCGGGGAGGAGGTATAGATGCCACCACTTTAGTGGGGTGGTGAAGGGGTTTATCCGGGTAAACACCCATATTTTTGAGGGTTTACAGTTGGAAACACGCCTTTACCAAAATCTTTGCAAATGTAAACAATATTTACAAACAAAACAAATTATTTACATATAAACATTCATACCCAAACTTTACAAGTTCAACTTTACAACGTTGAACAATAGGCAAAATTTAGATTTGCAAAGGTAAATTATACAGGTGTTAATTTTACAATGTAAAACACGCATAAACCCTTAGTTTAGTGAATATAACTATATTTTTCATTCTTAAAGGGGTTTAGGTATCTACTCTAACAAATGAATAAGATGTGAATAAAGCGTATTCATTATTCATTCGTTTTATTATAGTGTGTGAGCATATAAAAAGTAATATATAGTTGATAATTTATCTTTTATGAAACTATAAATTAGAGTGCATATTTATAAATTCACGATTGTAAAGCATTACATATTCAAAATTATAGGAAGATGTTTACAGTTGTAACTATTTAGCTTGAATAGGGGATGTTTGGATTTAAATTTACAAAACCAAATATAGCTTTGTGCGTTCGATGTTGTAAATTTACATTTACAAAACGCTATGCATTTGCGTTTGTAAACACAAATTCACGCACATTTGTAAAAAATAAATTTCCATAAATCATCACTTAACAGGTGTAAATATGGTGCTTTTCACGCAATTCTCAGGAGGCTTTTTAGGGTATGAAACGCCACATAAACCACTGAAAATAGTAGGATTTAGATGCCGAAAACATGCCAAATTCTTGTTCGGGATTTTGTGTCTAAAAGATTAAGAACAGCTAAAAATAGGGGGTAAAATTCAGAAAATCGTCCCCTATCATGACGAAAACAGATTTCCTGGGGCGATTATTCCGGACAAAACATCACGTACAAACTTTTTAGGCGATTTTCACGGTACAAAAATAAGGGATAATATATGACTCTGGAACTGTCATGACATTTCGAATGTCAATTTTGTCCTATCACATATTATCCCCTATCATCTTCCCTTTTCGTTCAGGAAGCATCTCTGAGGTTGTGTCTTCTCCCCTCTTTAATGAAGGATGAAATACACAAGTTCATTCATCACATCTGCATCCGTAAGGTTACCCTTTCCCACTCCCTTGAGCTTGGCATCCGTCTCACGAATCTTGCCGATGATGAGCATCGTCTTCATGGCAGAGTACCTGCTCATGGCATCACGATACTGACGAAGCTGCCAGTCAGATCTGAGGTCAAGTTGGGCGAGCATTCCGTTCATGGATTTGTCAGGAGCATAGTATGCGAGCATGACATTTGAGAACAGATTGAAGAGCATCGACAGGGTAACCTGCGGAGGATTGTTCTTCGGATTGTCATTGAAGAAATGCATAATCTGGTTTGCCTTGAAGATGTTCTTATATATGATTGCATTTCTAAACTCAAGTGCGTTGAACTCCTTGCTTATTCCGATATGATTCTGGATAAGGTCGCACGTGATTCTTGCCTTCGGATCGGGAAGTGCAATTATGAGTTTGTCAAGCTCGCCAGCCATACGGTTGAGATCACTTCCGACAGATTCGACGAGCAACATACATGCGTCCTGTTCGATGCCAGTTCCCTTGCGTCGGAGATAATCGACGACGAAATCAGGGAGTGCTCCTTCCTTGAGTTTTGCACTCTCGTACACTACCCCGTTTTTCTCAATTGCAGCCGTCAGTTTCTTGCGTCTGTCAAGAACTCCGTTTTTGTAACAAATGACCAAAATGGTTGTCGGCATAGGGTTGTTGACGTATGGAAGCATGTCTTCAATTTTTAACAAATTCTGTGCTTCTTTAACAATTACCACCTGCCTCTCTGCCATCATCGGATAGCGCTTCGCACTATTGACGATGTCAGCCACACTTGTTTCCTTGGTGCAATATATGATTTGCTGGTTGAAATCGCGCTCAGCTTCTGCAAGTATGTTCTGTTCCATATACTCGCAGATGCGGTCGATGTAATACGACTCCTCACCCATAAGAAGGTACACGGGTGCATACTGTTTCTTACGGATGGCATCTACAATGTCACGATGTGTCGTTGCAATTTTTATTGCCATTACTTAATTTCTTTTCTTTCTATTTTTGGAAAACGAAAATTAAAGTTATGCCTCCAAGCGGCCAATTAGAAAAACAAAAGAAAACCAAAGAAAACAAAAGAAAACATGTTTTTTCTTGTTTTTGTTCTGTTTACTTCCCGCTGGTCAGTGAGAAAAGTTCTTGACTGTTTTTTAATAGTCACCTTAGTGCAATTTTAGTTTCCATGAAATCTACAGAAGATAATTCTGAAAAATTCCTTAACTTTGCAAAGATAATAATAAAAAGCAGATGGTACAATTAAATCTTCCAGATTTCGAGATTAAATACACAAAAACGGGAGGCAGAATACAGATATTCGATGTGCTCCGCAAGAAATACGTGGCACTCACTCCTGAGGAATGGGTGCGTCAGCATTTCATCCACTTCCTTATCGACCATCGCGGCTACCCTACTACCTACATGGCTAATGAGGTGGCAATAAAGATGAACGGCATGAATCGCCGATGCGACTCGGTGGTGTACCGCCAGGGTGTACTACCCCTTCAGCCGCTCATGATCATCGAATATAAGGAGACGAACGTGCCCATCACACGCAAGGTCATCGACCAGATTTACCGTTACAATACCGTCTTGCGAGTACCCTACCTCGTCATTTCCAACGGTCTCCAGCACTATTGCATAGCCATCGACTACGACAAGGAGGAGTACACCTTTTTGGAGGATGTACCGAGGTACGAGGAGCTTTAGGAAATTCAAAATTAAGAATTCAGAATTCAAAATTGCGAGACGCAAAACATTGAAACACAGAGGGCACAGAGGACACAGAGACATTTTTTATTAGGGAACGAAAATTTAGAAAATTAAAGAAAATTTTTTCTTCAAATTATAGAACTGGACTCATGTGAGAACGGAGATAAAAAGGAAATTTTCTTTAATTTTCTAAATTTTCGTTTAAAAAAACTCTGTGACCTCCGTGTCCTCTGTGTTGAAAACGAACAAACATCCGTCATAACTTCTTAACTCCTTCATAGCATAACGTCTACAAATACCCAAATTTACTAACATATTGGCACATGGCATTCATCCGTAATGAGTCCTCAATGGGTTCTCAATGAATCCTCATCGTAATCTTCACATTTACAAACACAAAAAAATAGGGAATCATGATTTTTTACGACATTATGACACTTTGAATAAACACTTTACATCATGGGACAGTTGACGTGATAATCTTTACATTTTCAAACATATAAAGGTTCACAAGTACGTCACAACTATAAATATACAAATGTATATTTATAGTTTTATATTTTTATTTAGAGATTATGCTTTCCTTGCCAATTAGGAATGAGCAATGAGTAATGAGTAATTGCCATCCGGCTCAGAGATATTGGCGACACTTGTCATTTCTCATTACTCACGAGAACGCATCGCTAAGTTCCTCATTACTAAGTCTTAATTATCAGAAAGCGCTACAGTGCTACAGTGCTACAGTTAAATTCTAAAGAATACTCTAAACAGGTCTTATTATATATATATTA
>JAGCWG010000341.1 GCA_017961965.1 Bacteroidaceae bacterium
ACCAGCCTTTCAGGCTTAATCATCCATGCCATACAATCCGATTTCGTGTTAGGTGCACCTTACGTTCACCTTAGGTTCTCCTTAGTTTCCCTTAGCAACTGAACAGACACATAAGGCACACCTAAGGGGAAGGTAAGGGAAAGTGTCTTATTTTAAATAAGGTTGACTCCTAAAGTTCAAATTTATGTTGGAATCAACAAAAGAACGTAATTATTCAAAGGAGTTATCTCGCTTTAATGAAATGAGGGAGATTTTTGAGCTGCGCTACGTACATGGCCTCTCAAATAAGGAGGTCATGAAACAAAAGAGTCTTACGCATAGTCGTTATTTCCATATTCTTCGTACCTTTGCTGCAGAACATCCAGATATAGCAGAAGATATGAAGAAGACAGTCAATGACATATGTCCAGAAGATTACAAGAAGTTACTCGATAAGGTATCATTCTTGGAAACCGAACTGAAGAAGGAGAAGCTTCGTGCCGACTTTTATGAGGAAATGGTCTCTTTCGGCAAGGAAGTATATGGTATCGACCTAAAAAAAGCTGGCACCAAGTAGTAAGTAGGCTTCACACACGCGACACGGCCGCATATCCGGTCAGGTCGCAGTGCAGGCTGCTTGGTGTATCTCCTCAAGCCTACTACAAGCATGGTGACAGTGACATGCGCAGGCTTGCCGAAGAGGCTTTCTGCGTGGAGTACATAAGGCGTATCCGCCGTAAGGACCGTGGCATAGGCGGTGGCAAGCTGTGGAAGATGTACCACAGGGAGTTCGGCGCGGAACACAGCGTCGGCTACAACCGTTTCTATGACATCATAGAGAAGTACGGCCTGAAGGTACGCAAACGCAAGCGTCGTGTCAGGACGACGGACTCCACCCATGACTATCCTCTGTATCCTAACCTTGTAAAGGAACTCATTCCTCTGCGTCCTAACCAGCTATGGGTTAGTGACATTACATACATGGTCGTCTGCCTCAACGCACAGGACGGGGAATACGACTTCTGCTATCTGTCGCTTGTTACCGACTACTACACAAAGGAAATAATCGGCTGGTGCGTAGGCGAAAGCCTTGAAGCCCGTTTTGCCATGGAGGCTCTCAACATGGCACTCGAACGTCTTGGCGACAACCAGGCGCCAGATCTTATCCATCACTCTGACAGGGGCGTCCAGTACGCAAGTTACGCATATACCGATATGCTGAAAAAGCATAACATAAGGATAAGCATGACTGAGTGCGGTGATCCTAAGGACAATGCCGTGGCAGAACGTGTCAACGGCATCATAAAGAACGAGCTTCTGATGGGTATGACGTTCTACTCCATCGAAGAGGTCAGGAACGCCTTGAAGGTTGCAATCGACTTCTACAACAACGAACGTCCGCACATGAGCCTTGACTGGATGACACCGGCACAGGCTGCACTCTGTTCGGGTGAACTGGATAAAAAATGGAAGAGTTATAGAGAAAAAGCCATCAAAGATATGGTGGCATGATTATAAAGTCATAACTTTGCAACCATGACAGAATAGTAAACCCATATAACAACTAAAGTAAAGGGTAGTCAACTATAAATAAAATTAAGTTAAACCAGAGTCAACCTTTATTAAGAATAAGAGGACAAGTAATCAACTAAAATCGTTAAACTACAAAGGGCGAAAATACGTCGCGAACGTACTCGTAGTACGTGGCGAGCGTACTCACAGTACGTTGGGGACGTACTGAGAGTACGTACCAGTACGTACTGGCTACGATGCAAAAACACGTAAACAATTCTTGGCTTTTAAGCATAAATTATCACGAATTTATGCTTAAAAATATTCCAAGTTATTTTTTGCTCATAACTAAAAAGACTACCTTTGCAAAAAACTTAATACGATGATACAAGCCTTAGATAAGTCTTTCATACCTGTTCTTCAGGAAAAGATAGACAACCTCAACAAGCCGAAAGGCTCACTCGGACGACTCGAATCGCTCGCCCTACAGATTGGATTGATTCAGCACACTCTAACTCCTAAGCTCTGCCATCCATGCCACATCCTCTTTGGAGGCGACCACGGAATAGAGCGTGAGGGCGTGAGCGTAAGTCCACGTGAGGTGACGTGGCAACAGATGATTAACTTCGGGCGTGGTGGCGGAGGCGTCAATATGTTCTGTCGTCAACATGGGTTCAAGCTTCATGTGGTGGACGTAGGAGTGGATTATGACTTCGACCACGACAAGTATCCTCATATCATCGACCGCAAGATTGCTCACGGCACACGCAACTTCCTATATGAGCCTGCCATGACGCAGGAAGAGTATGAACGTGCTCTTGCCGTGGGCGCAGAGATGGTGGACAAGTGTCATGCAGAGGGATGCAACGTCATCAGCTTTGGCGAGATGGGTATTGCCAACACGTCGCCTTCAAGTATCTGGATGCATCTTTTCCTCGGCATTCCTCTTGACAAGTGCGTGGGAGCAGGAGCAGGACTCAACACCGAAGGGATAAAGCATAAATATGAGGTGCTATCTTCCTCTCTATTAAAGTTTAGAACCTCTTTGGAGGAACACGATTCTTCATTATTCACTCTTCATTCTTCATTCCCTATCTTCTACTTCGGTGGCTATGAGATGGTGGCAGCCATAGGCGGAATGTTGCGTGCGGCAGAACACAGGATGATAGTGCTCGTTGACGGATTCATCATGACTGCCTGCATGCTTGCAGCATCAAGGATAGACAAGAACGTAATGGAC
>JAGCWG010000342.1 GCA_017961965.1 Bacteroidaceae bacterium
CGCAAGACAAAAAACAGAAAACTGTTTACGACACGTTTCGAACATTACTAATCCTTTATGCAACGGATAGACATTTTAGGTGAATTAATATGAAAAGACATACCAGTAACAATAAAATCACATTCATAAGACGATCTAAAATCTCTAGCTGTTGATGTCCAATAAGCTGAACTTACATATTCATCAGAAACTCCTCCGCTCTCTGAAGGTCTTCAGGAGTATCGATACCGATGGTCTCTATCTCGCTGATGCCTACCTTTATTTTGTAGCCATTCTCAAGCCAGCGTAACTGCTCAAGGCTTTCTGTCTTCTCCAGTTCACCCTGTGGAAGGGCTGTTATCTGGCGGAGCACATCTGAACGATAAGCATAGAGTCCTATGTGCTTATAATATGTGTGACCTGCAAGCCATTCGTTCTTTTCCTTGCCACGAGTGAAAGGAATGATGCTACGGCTGAAGTATAAAGCCTCCATCTTGTTGTTCACAACCACCTTTGGAGAGTTCACGTTTTCGAGTGCTGCAAATCCATCCTCTGGCTTGAATGGCTTAACAAGTGTGGCAATATCCACCGTTTCATCGTCAAAGCAGTCACGTACGGCATATAACTGTTGGGCTTGTATGAATGGTTCGTCACCTTGTATGTTTACTACCACGTCATACTTGTCTGCTCCTACCTTAGTAAGAGCTTCATAACAGCGGTCAGTACCAGAACGATGTTCAGAACTTGTCATTACTACCTTTCCGCCAAAAGCCTTTACGGCACTCTCGATGCGCTCGTCATCTGTTGCCACGACAACATCGTCAAACACACCCTCTACCTGACGATAGACTCTTTCTATCACCGTCTTTCCTCCAAGCATCGCAAGTGGCTTGGCAGGAAAACGTGTTGAAGCATATCTTGCTGGAATAATTCCGATAAATTTCATAATAAAGTCAACCCAGGCCCCCTCCCGTCCTCCCCGTGGGGGAGGTGAAGAAAATACCTTGTTGGGCAGTTATATGTTTTATTAACTATTTTATCTGATATTGTGAAATTATGTGTGGGATGTATTTCACCACCACGAATTACACGATTTTACACTAATTTTTCCTGTTTGCTTTCTATTACACGAAGAATTGCTCGTGCAATTACGAATATCACGAATCTTTTAAGCCCGTCAATCATTCGGACGGCATTCGTGTAATTCGCAGACAACACGTGTTGTCTTAGTGTAATAAATCAAACAGGAGAAATGGAACTGGTTCGTGAAAATTAGTGTAATTCGTGTTTCTGCACTTAACTACACGACTTTTAGAACCAAATTCACGTCCACACCCCGTTCCTGTCTCCCTCCCCTTGGGGAGGGTTGGGGTGGGGCTCCTACCTGAAACTTGAGTCCACTCCGTCCTCCGTTTCTTCCTCGTCGTCTGTAGCAGCTTCAAGTCCAGACAACTCGTCTTTGCAGAAGTCGAAGCCCTCTGGAATGTCAAAGGTGTCGTCCTGTGAGATGCCAAGTGACTTGTCGTTGAAGACCTTCAGCATGAAGTTACCATATATAGGCAACGCAGCTGCCGCACCTTGTCCGTATGACATATTGTTAAAGTGGATGTCTCTATCGTCACCACCTACCCAACAGCCAACCACGAGTTTAGGAACGACGCCCATGAACCATGCATCGGCATTTGAGTTTGTAGTACCCGTCTTACCACAGATATCAGCCGTAAACTTATATGGACGACTTGAATAGCGTAGGCGTCCAGCTGTACCGCTGTTTACAACTCCACGGAGCATGTGTATCATCTTGTAACAAGCCTCTTCGCTAATGGCCGACTTTACACGTGGGTTGAATGATGAAATCACGTTGCCGTCTGCATCTTCTATGCGTGTGACGAGGAGTGGGAGAGCACGTGTTCCCTTATTTGCGAACATCGTGTAGCCGCTTACCATTTCGCCAACGCTTACGTCGCATGGACCGAGACAGAGACTCATTGAAGGTTCGATCGCCTGATTTGTAATGCCTATATTTTCGTGCAGGAATTTAGTAAATGCACGAGGATTGTTGAGGTCAATCATCAACCTTGCTGCAATCCAGTTGTTTGACTGTGCAAGTCCCCATGCAAGCGTAACCATCTCGCCTTCTCGTGTGTGACTGTCGTTACGAGGTGTCCATGGAGGCGTCACTCCATCATCGTAAGTAGGAGCAGTATTCAAGAACTCATAGCAAGGAGTGTAGCCGTTCTCCATCGCAAACGAATAGAGGAATGGCTTCATCGTTGAACCTACCTGACGGCGACCTTCACCCATGATATTATCAAACTGGAAGTGGTTGAAGTTAAGGCCGCCGACGTATGCCTTAACCGCACCTGTTCTAGGATCCATGGCCATCATGGCTGTACGGAGGAAACTCTTGTAGTAACGGATTGAGTCGATAGGAGTCATCTCCACTTCTTTCTCACCCTCGTATGAGAATACGGTCATAGGTACCTTGATGTTATAGAATGCCTCTTCTATCTCCTCGTCAGTACAGCCGTCAAGCTTCATCACACGATAGCGTTCTGATTGCTTTGCCTGCTTCCAAAGGAGTTCCTTCACCTTTGCTTTTGTTAATCCAGAATAAGGAGCTATACTGCTACCTTTCTTTTCTTTATCAAAAAGTGGTTGCAACTCTTTAGCCACATGGTCAAACACTGCCTTCTCTGCATAGCGTTGCATACGCGAGTCGAGCGTTGTGTAAATCTTCAAGCCATCTGTATAGATATTGTAGTTTGTTCCGTCCTTCTTCTTGTTCTTGTTACACCAACCGTAGAGAGGATTTGTTTCCCAAGCAAGCGAATCGTCATAGAACTTCTGACGCTTCCATGATGGATAGTCATCACGGTTAGGTTTCTTTGCCATCAGCATCTGTTGAAGGAGTGCGCGGAAGTATGGAGCATATCCATCATTATGGTCAAGGATATGGAACTTATCCATAGACAGTTTCTCTTTCTGTGCCTCAAGCATCTCTTCCTCTGTGATATATCCTGCCTTTTGCATCTGGAGGAGCACCACGTTACGACGTTCACGGCTTCTCTCGTTGAATCGACGAGGGTTGAAGTATGAAGGATTCTTACACATACCCACGAGTGTTGCACACTCAGTAAGTGAAAGCTCATGAGGTTCTTTCGAGAAATATGTACGTGCCGCATTCCTGATACCCACGGCATTATTGAGGAAGTCGAACTTATTGAGGTACATCGCAATAATCTCTTCCTTTGTGTAGTAACGCTCCAACTCGATGGCAATGAACCACTCGATAGGCTTCTGCATGGCACGCTGGCTTGCATCCTTTGC
>JAGCWG010000343.1 GCA_017961965.1 Bacteroidaceae bacterium
CCTCTTGGAAGGTTTCCATGCGACGGACGATGTTTCTGTACTCTTTTTCATTAAGAGTATAGTCATCCTTTGAGTATTTCATTTCACAGATGGTAACGATGCCATCTGCACGGTCTATTACCAAGTCTATCTGGACAGCAGGTTGGCTGTTCTGACTGCGCCATGCATAGTATTCATGTCGGATAGCATCGAGACGCAAACCATGCACTATCTGCCTTACATGCCATAGGCAGACACGTTCGAAAGTAAGACCATACCAGTTGTTCTGTTCTGGCGTACCGAGTGTGTTGCGCCAGAAATGTTCATCCGTCACTCTGCGAGTTCCAAAACGATAGTGGAAGAGAGAGAAGAAATCTATCAACTGGTAGATTCCATTTTTCTGCAATGAACCATTGTTATAACGGCGGATAAAGTCACAGTGTTCCAAATCATCCAACATATCACTTAGATGGCCATTGTCTGCAACCTTCAACTCATTAGCTATCTCGGAACGGGTGTAACCATCTCTTCGGGTGCTAAGTAGACGAACAATTTCCATGTAAGCATCGGCATTCTTGAAAAGAGAGTAGAAAAGTCTCTGGTATTCATTCTCCAGTTCAGACTCTGCCGAGAAGAAAAGAGTATCAATGTTGTCTGGCACATTCTTCTTTGGATCAAGCAGACTTAGATAGTATGGCACTCCACCAAGCACCATGTAAGCCTGTAACACGGCAATTCTTGGCCAACGGAATTTCCTGCTTTTTAGATATTCCTCTGTCTGTCCAAGAGAGAAAGGACGTAGGTGCATGGTGTGAGTGGTGCGCTTATGGAGTCCTGCTTTGTTATTGACGATATTACGCATCATCCATGATGTCGCAGAACCGCATACAACAAAGTAAATATTGTCTAACCATGAGGCACGACTGTTCCAAAACAAATCCAATGCTTGTAAGAATCCCGAACGAGGAGTATCGAAACATGGCAGTTCGTAAATAAACACAACCAATCGACGCTTGCGGTTCTTGTTTTTCCTCTCCAAGAGTTCCGCAAGTTGTGTAAAAGCCTCAATCCAAGAAGATGCTTTATCTCCCTTGTGGCCATAGCGCACCAATGCATTATGGAAAGCCTCCATCTCTGTTTCTCGTGACCCGTCAATGACTCCTGTTGCATAGAAGTCAAACTGATCCTTGAAGAAACTGCGGATAAGGAAGGTTTTACCTACACGGCGACGACCATATAAGGCAATGAATTCACACTTTCCAGACTCGAAGTAGTCAGAAAGTTTTTCAAATTCAGATTCTCTGCCAATAATTCTTTCCATTTCACATTGTATTTTAGCGAATCAAAAATTGAGAGATAGAGATATAGTTATTCTATCATAAATTGCTGATGCAAAGATACTAAGAATATTTCAAAGAAAAGTTATTTTGGGCGGAAACTTGCATTTTTTTAACGTTTCCGCCCGAAATAAATCATATTTTACCACAAATTTAGTCATAAAATTATCATTTATCTTGGGCGAAAACTTGATTTTTTAATAGGTTTCCGCCCGTAATATTATTTGTCAACTTTGCGTTTGGTGAAAATGAATCTTGCCTTTAAACATGGACGTAGAGAGAGGTCGTATGTTCCCATCTGAAAGTAATTTCGATTATCTTTATCGAGATTCATATTTTGGTAGAAATGAAGTCCACGTCCAAGTGTGATATCCCAGTTATTGCTTGTCTTAATAAATCGATCATGGGAATTCTCGTCAAATTCGTATTCGAACTTCATATTGCAGTCATCCATGTCATTCAATGTATTGTGTAGTTTAGCCAAGCTATCACTGATGATAGATGATTCCTCAGGCGTGTCACCGGGTTTAGTGACTAACTTGAATACCTTACAATCGCCAATCTTAACCAAAAGCTCAACGAATCTGACAAGGTTTGTCATCTGATAACCATGTGCAAGATATGGCTCTTCAAGCATTACAATCTGAGCACCTTTAAGATAATCAGCAAACAGTTCGTCATAGCTGTAGCCTGTATCGCCGTACTGCACATCAACAGTCTTTTCTTTCGGTGCATTGTCTTCAACTGCTTCTGTTAGAGATGAAGCGGTTGATTGAGAGGAGACATAATCAACCGAAGGTTCAACAAACTCAGATTCGGTGATAAATTCGGAAGGCACTTCAATACCAACTTCCTTGCGTGGGTTCTGAGTAGCTTCGCTATACTTGCTCTCAGGGCAATAAACCACGACCTTTTCACCGTTCCTATTGATGTACGACATATTGATATGTGCGTACTCCTCATCAGGCTTACGCTTGTTTAATTGCTCTTTCACACGACGATGACCTTCGATAGCATATTCCACAATCTCGTCGAACTCTTCATCTGTAGGCTGTCCTGTAGGGAACAACAGTTTGATGAAGCCAGAAAGAGTCTTCTGCAAGGCTCGGTTGTCACGACCTTCAATATTATCACCTTTCTTCAGACGTGTATTCACCACCCCTACGTAATCACTGTCATGAACGAAGAGGTAATGCAATGCCTCTGACATGTAATCGCTAATCAGCCCGAAGTTATTGTTATATGCACTGTCATCTATCTTTGGTATTTCCCATCCTGGAATATAGTTATAAATACGGTCTATAACTGCTAAGTCAAAGGCTTCTGGCAACGTGATAAGCAGATCATGGTCGTAACTATTGACAATACGAGGAATGTTCAGGTCAAAGTTACCGACAAATGAGAAGCTAGCATAGCCCGTCACCTCTCGGCCACGAGAGAAACGTCCGTTTGCCATATAGTCCTTCATTATTTGAACGGTGTCTGCATCCTTAATTTTCATCTTAGCTACTTCGTCAAATGCAACGTTGTCCCAGAAACCTACAGCACCAACTTGTTTGCGTTGGTTGTTATAGAGCAATGTGGCAGTGGAAGCTTGACCACCAGAAAGCAAAGTTGAATAAGGAGAGAATTCCGAGAAGAAGTATGATTTACCCGTACTTCTTCCTCCTAATTCAATGCTATTGTAGTTACTCTGCACCAGTGGAATAAAGCGTGAAAGGATATGGAATTTCAATCGCCGTCCGTCTTTATCACCAATACCCTCACGCACCACAGCACCAAAGGCGCTGCTAACGATGATGGTACATGTATTTACAATTGTTCCGAGCATTCTTCAGGTTTTATCTTGTGAAAACTGCCCACAAAGTTACATAATTTTATATAATTAAACGAAATGAACAGGGGTAAATTTATGGATGTGGAGCATTGCATTATCATCTAAGGACTAATAATTATTGTTCCCATTTGTTTCTTGAGTGTGTGGTTTCGAGTATGAATATGCGTTTTAGATGGTAAAACATTAAAAAAGTATTGCATTCTGATATTTTGTATGGAAGATATTGCATATCTTTGTAAGCGTGTAAGTAAATAAACGTATTTGCGATACGATAGATAACTCAACTTGAGCTTGCAAAACATAAAAACCATATTAATAAAAACCTTTATTTTCATGAAAAAATTTTTCTTCAATCTCAAACTATGCTTTATAGCATTTGCTTTGTGTCTTGTAGGTGCATCCGATGCCTTTGCAGACACTAAGACTGGTACTATTACGTTCGGTACACCAAATGTTAAAATTAACGACACAGAAGTAACAGGCAAGGATGATTTAGGTAATACATGGACTGTTACAACAGTCATCACGACTCCAAGTTTTACTCAAAACGCATCTTATAGCCAAGTTGGTGCCGCTAAAAAACCTGCAACATCCATCACATTCACTACATCTTTGCCAAAAGCACAGACAATAAAGAGCTTTTCTGCAAAGTTTGGAGGATTTAGTGATACGAAAGGCGATGTCACATTAACAGTTGGAGGCAAAACTGTAGGTTCTGGAAAATTAGATGCAACAAACGATGTAACTGTAAGCAGTACATCTGTGGAAACTGGAACAGAACTAACAATTACTGTTACAAATATTGCAAAAGGTGTAAAAGTGTATTACATCACATACACTTACGAAGAAGCTGGTTCTGGACAACCCGTTAAGGAACTTTCAAGCATTTCCGTTTCTGGTACTCCAGAAGAGTTCAAGGTTGGCGACTCATTCAACCGTAAGGGCATGACTGTTACTGCCAACTATAGCGACAACACAACCGTGGATGTTACAGACAAGGCAAGCTTTACTTCTCCTGACATGACAACGGCAGGAGAGAAGACCGTCACAGTAACATACGATGACAAGACTACATCATACAAGATTAATGTTGCAGAAAACACAAGCACGTCTTCTATTGCAAACACAGTAGAGACTGCCTATACAACTGCTGAGGCAATCAACTTGATAAAGGCTGGTAATGACCTTGATACAAAGGTATATGTTAAGGGAACTGTTAGCAAGGTTGATAGCTATAATTCTAAGTATAAGTCTATCACTTACTGGCTTGACAACAATACATTTGAAGTATATGGTGGTATAAGCAAGCTGGGAAAAGATTTTGGTTCTAAGAATGATATTCAAGTTGGCGCAAGCGTAATCGTTTACGGAACACTAAAAAAATTCAACTCAACATACGAGTTTGATAGTAACAGCGAACTCGTTGAGTATGTAGCACC
>JAGCWG010000030.1 GCA_017961965.1 Bacteroidaceae bacterium
CGTAAGACAGGAAATCCCTGCCCTTTGCGTTGTAGAATCTGTACAGGGACGATGGTGTGTCATATTTCGGCATCAACGGAAGAGAGTAGTGAGTATAGGCTACCGTGGCAGCAATCTGAATCTTTTCCTTGTCCCAAAGGATGTTGCCGCCAATATCCGTTACGGACGTGTTGCGTTTCTTGCTACTTTCGAGTGTGGTACGGTGCATGCCGTCGGTCTTCAGCGAGGTTATTCCTGTGCTGTCCTTGTTAATGTTGCCGTCAATACGGCGATGTGAAGCGTAGGTGGAGACGATAAAGTCGTTGAAGCGTAGAGACGTGGCACAACCAGAAAAATATCCGCTCTCAGATGTTGATGAATACCTTGATATGCCTCTTCCGATATGGTCGGTCTGTCCGAGGGATATCGTCTTGCCAAAACTTGTTCCTGTGTTGACCACAAGTCCTTGTCCGTACGATACCTTGTAGTCGCCTATGATAGCATCACGTATGCAGCCAATGTCCTTTATCATGACGTGTCCCGATAGGAAATCCATGCCCTTCTCTCCAGGGTCTTTCTCAGCCTGAATACCGATGGACAGATGCTCCATGCTGTTCAGACGGTAGCGTATGGAGTGGTACAGGTCGTTTCCATGGTAGTATTTGTTCTGGAACTTGCTTTCTCCGTTGTCCTCGCTATATCCTTCGCGCTTATAGAAAGGAACATCGGTACGTAGAGTCAGCTCATTCCGTGCCTTGCTCCATAGCTCCTTGAGAGTAATTCTGTGCGGAGTCTCGCCTGCATAACAGAACAGATGCATGTAGTCCCTTGTCTGCTTGTCTAGTGAGACGATGTACATCAGTTCGCCGAGCGAGAACAGCGGCCCGTTGACGCTTTGGTAATAGAGAATGTCCCTTATCTGTGATGTGGTGAGGAAGGGTAGTGCCGACAGTTCCTGCTCCGATGTGTTGTTTATGTTTATAGGGTTGTTGTGTATCTCGAGCAGTTCCTCAAAAGCCACATCGTATCTTGAATCGTCATCGAACGAATGGTAATGCTCCACAAAGTCCTCCCATGTAATTTGTTGGGCAGAGAGATTATTTTCCCTGCCCGACAAGATAATTATTGCGATTATCATTATGTGTCTTTTGAGTATTACCATTGTTTTTCAAAAACTGCATTTTTATGTCCGCATGGCAAAGATATACTTTTATTACGTACTATCGTTATGAATCGTGCGAATAATACTATAATTGCAGATTGTAATGGCGTTTTATGCGCTAATTGCAGACTAAATGTAAAGAAATATACTTTTTTTGCGCTAAACGTTCACAGTTTGTCATCTTTTTTTTCTACCTTTACAAAGATATTGAATAATTGTCCCCGTTTGCTTACTGTGTTGCTGTTTCACTTGTGTGTTACATAGCAGTCGTGGGGATTTGTTTTTTGAAACGTCGGGATGTTCCCGATGTTAATTTAATACGAAGAAAAAAATGATAAATATAAATGGAATACAAATGGAATTTAACACCTCCTACAACAGAACAAGAGGACTTGGCGAAAGCCCTGGCTGAAGCGGTGGGCATTACACCTATCGTCAGCCGTTTGCTTGTCGCAAGAGGTATTACTACTCCAGAGGCTGCTAAGTCGTATTTCCGTCCGCTCCTGCATGAACTGCACGACCCGTTCCTGATGCTGGACATGGATAAGGCGGTGGAAAGGCTTAACGAGGCGATGGGTAGGAAGGAGCGCATCATGATTTATGGTGATTATGATGTGGACGGCTGTACTGCCGTGGCTCTTGTGTACCGTTTCCTCCAGCAGTTCTACAGCAATATTGAGTGCTACATCCCTGACCGTTATGAAGAGGGGTATGGCGTGTCAATACAGGGTGTAGATTATGCAGAGGAGCAAGGCGTCAAGCTCATTATTGTTCTTGATTGTGGCATCAAGGCTATCGACGAGATTGCCTATGCCAAGGAGAAAGGAATTGATTTCATCATCTGCGACCACCATGTGCCAGATGAGGTATTACCTCCTGCCGTGGCGATACTGAACGCCAAGCGCAAGGAATCCACTTATCCTTACAACGACCTGTCGGGTTGTGGCGTAGGATTCAAGTTCATGCAGGCTTTTGCCATCAGCAATGGCATCAGTTTCAGCACGCTCATACCATTGCTCGACCTTACTGTGGTGAGCATAGCCGCGGACATAGTTCCGATAATGGGCGAGAACCGTATATTGGCTTATCATGGTCTTCGACAGCTCAACAACAATCCGAGTGTGGGACTGAAGGCTGTGATTGACGTGTGCGGACTTACGGGCAAGGACATCACCATGTCCGACATCATCTTCAAGATCGGTCCTCGTATCAACGCATCAGGTCGCATGCAGAACGGTAAAGAGTCAGTACTTCTGCTTGTGGAGCACAACTATCAGGCGGCACTTGAAAAGGCACGTCAGATAAACCAGTACAACGACGAGCGCAAGGAACTGGACAAGAAGATGACGGAGGAAGCCAATAGCATCGTCGAGAAGATTCCTGAACTCATGAACCAGTCGGCTATCGTTATATATAATGAGGACTGGCACAAGGGAGTCATCGGAATCGTTGCCTCACGTCTTACGGAGGTTTATTACCGTCCTGCCGTTGTACTCACACGCTCAGGCGATGTGGTCACGGGTTCGGCACGAAGCGTCAGCGGATTCGATGTATATAAGGCTATCCAGTCGTGTGGTGACCTCCTGGAGAACTTTGGTGGACACACTTATGCGGCAGGTCTCTCGATGAAGGTGGAGAACGTGGATGCCTTCAAGGAACGCTTTGAACAGTATGTGTCTGAACATATTGAGACAGAACAGACACTTGCAAGTCTTGACATTGATGCAGAGATAAACTTCTCGGACATCAACCAGAGGCTCTACCTTGAGCTAAAGAAGATGCGTCCGTTCGGTCCTGACAACATCAAGCCTGTGTTCTGTACCCGTCAGGTATATGACTACGGCACGAGCAAGGTAGTGGGACGTGAACAGGAACATATCAAGCTCGAACTTGTAGATGGCGAATCCAACAAGGTGATGAACGGAATAGCCTTCGGGCAGAGTGAGCAGGCACGCTACATCAAGACAAAGCGGTCATTCGACATCGCATATAGCATAGAAGACAATACCCACAAGCGTGGGGAAGTACAGTTGCTGATAGAAGACATTAAGGCACGCGAAGAATTGTGATGAGCAATACTTACTTGGACATATTACGGCAATACTGGGGTTATGATTCCTTCCGAGGCATACAGGAGGAAATCATAACCTCTGTTTGTGAGGGTCATGACACACTTGGACTTATGCCTACTGGAGGTGGTAAGTCCATCTGTTTTCAGGTACCTGCCATGTCCATGGATGGTATATGTATCGTTGTCACTCCGCTCATAGCCCTGATGAAAGACCAGGTAACTCAGTTGAGGGCTCGTGGCATTAAGGCTGCAGCTGTCTATTCGGGTATGACGCATGATGAGATAATCTACACGTTTGACAACTGTATTCTTGGTGACTACAAGTTTCTCTACCTCTCTCCAGAACGACTTGCAACGGAACTGTTCCTGCAGAAATTCATCCGTATGCGTAAGGTCTGCATGATTACCGTTGACGAGGCACATTGTGTCTCACAATGGGGCTATGATTTCCGGCCATCGTACCTTGAGATTGCCAAGATACGCCATGTCATTCCTTATCATGTGCCAGTCCTTGCACTTACCGCTACGGCTACTCCAGAGGTTGTAAAGGATATTCAGGACAAGCTGGAGTTTGCCGAGTATCGAGCCTTCTCCATGAGTTTTGAGCGTAAGAACCTTATCTATGTCGTAAGGCACACCACCAACAAGGCAGACGAGATACTTCGCATACTCAATGGTGTGACTCAGGGAAGTGCCATTGTCTATACACGTAGCCGAAGGATGACTACAGAGATTGCTCGTTTCCTGCTTGACAACGGCATAACGGCAGACAGTTATCACGCAGGACTCACTTCGGCAGAGAAAGACATACGACAGGTTAACTGGACAAAGGGACGTAACCGTGTGATGGTTGCAACCAACGCATTCGGCATGGGTATCGACAAGCCCGATGTGCGTGTCGTCATCCATTATAATATACCTGACTCCATGGAGGCGTACTTTCAGGAGGCAGGACGTGCAGGACGCGACGGACAGGCATCGTATGCCGTCCTCCTTGTGGAGAAGGGGGACAAGCTGACGCTAACACGTCGTGTTCCAGAGACATTCCCTGAGATTGATTACATCCGTCAGACGTACGAGAATGTGAGCTGTTTCCTTCAGGTGGGAGTGGGAGAGGCAGAAGGACGAACCTTCGACTTCCATATTGAGAAGTTCTGTCCTGTGTTCCATCAGTTCCCTGTGCATACGGACAGCGCACTACGTCTGCTCAATAATGCGGGTTACATCGAATATCACGAGAATCAGGACTTCCGTTCCCTGCTCAAGATACTTGTACGCAAGGAGACGCTCTACCGTCTCAACGACAACGGACAGGAACAGGACACCGTGACGCAGGCCATACTCCGAATGTACACAGGAGTATTTGCCGACACAGTACCGATAGAGGAGGTAATGATTGCGCATTACACGGGACTCACCGTGGAACGTGTATATGCCATACTCAAGACTATGCGCCAGAACCGCATCATCGAATACATACCACATCGTAGCGTACCGACCATCACGTTCACACGTCCACGTGTCGATACAGAGCGCATCTTCCTGCCGCCATCGGTCTATCAGGACAGAATTGCAGACTACAAGAAGCGCATTGCCAAGATGATAGAGTATGCCTATTCCGACGACACGTGTCGCAGCCGTCTCCTTCTCGAATACTTTGGTGAGGAAGTGGCAGAGGACTGTGGACAATGTGATGTGTGTCTCCATCGTAAGCACATGAGTGATGACGAGCGTAAGGCGATGGATGCCCGTCATGCCATACGCAAGTATCTTGCAGACGGCGAACTGCATCCGCTTGAGTCACTCACAACACTTGACATTCCTTCCGACCAGCTTCATGCTGCCCTCCGCCTTATGGCAGATGAGGAAGAAGTAGTGGTGGATGGAAGCGAAGTGAAAATTAATTCTTAATTCTTAATTTTATTATGTCACACTTAGAATCTGCAAAAGAAGCAATAAAGAATAAGGACCTCATAACGGCAACTGTGGAGGCAACCGCAGCCATCAACGAAGACGGACAATGTGCCGAAGCGTACATCATCCGTGCCCAGCTCAGCCTCATGTTCGGTGACCGTGAAGGCGCAGCCAATGACTTCCAGAAGGCTGCTGAACTCAATCCGTCACTTCTCGACAGCATCAATGGCGAGTACAAGAATCAGGAAGAAACACCAACATTCAAGATTCCTGGACTTAGGAAGAAGTAGCACTTCTTTATGTGCTATTGC
>JAGCWG010000344.1 GCA_017961965.1 Bacteroidaceae bacterium
GCTCCGTAGGCAATGTTCCAGTATTGTGAAGTGACGACAGGCATGTTCATCATCTCAAACATCATGTTGAGGGTCTGGAGCGTAGCCGTAGCACCACCACGACGACACACGGCAATAGCTGCGGCAGGCTTGTCCTTAACGATATGACCTGATGAATAGAATAACCTTTGCATCACGGCAAGAACGCCTCCATTTGGCTGTCCGTAATATACTGGCGAGCCGACAATCAGGGCATCAGCCGTCTTCATCTTATCTGCAAGTACGTTGCAGAGGTCATCGTCAAACACGCAACCGCTACCACCATTGCGCCTGCATCCGCCACAGTTGACGCACATGCTTACAGGGCCGTTGCCTATTTGCAGTATCTCTGTCTCTATGCCATGTCTCTGCAACTGCTTGCCGACTTCCTCAAGGCAAGTGAACGTGTTGCCGTCATGCCTTGGGCTTCCATTAACCATGAGTACCTTCATCTTTCTGTCTGATTGATTATTAGAAATGGGTTCTGATTCATTTTCCAGCAATTCTGCCGTTCCTTCGTTTTGTGTCAGCATCGCCATTACAGGTGCTGTAACGGCTGTTCCGGCAACGGTCATTGCTGTCTTCTTGATAAAATCTCTTCTGTCCATAATGTTTGTGTTAGGTTTGTTCGCCACAAAGATATGAAGATTAAAGATATAATCATAATAAAAGGCAAAGAAAATCTTCCGAAGGTGGAGAATGTCTATAAAATAAGAAAGGGTTTCAGTTTCCTGAAGCCCTTTCCATTTATTTTGAATTATGAATTATGAATTCTTAATTCTTTACAATCCCCATGAGCTGGCATTGAAAGATGACTCGATGATGTTCTCGTCATCGTCACGGAGGTTGCAGAAGAAGTCGAGGCCTGTACGTTCCTCAAGTTCGTCGATAGAGCAAGCAGAATTCTTAGCAAGCTTGTCAAGGAAATCTTTATTTGTATTATTGTAGTCCTTGTGCTCCATCCAGAAACCGATAGAGCGTGCATTGCCATTATTGTCGATGTAGAGACATGCCAACCAGTAGTACTTCGGAATGGCAACCTTTACGCTTTTGCCATTAGTTGTCTTGAGGTCTTTATAGCCGTTAATCTTGTCATCAGAAATAGTACCACCCTTGGCGATGTAAAGAACACCACCGTTCTTGGTTACTGTTCCGCGTCCCCATTCGTCACGGGCACGGTCTTCTACTGCACCCCAATAAATCTGGTTGAAAGCAGAAAGCATAGGAGACATATTAGACATATAGAATGTCTGCTCGTTTGCTTCCTTTGAGTAGTAACGTTCTGCGCTTCCTACGATGTGACCACGGTCGTAACCTGAGCCGAAGCCCTTAGTGTCGAGCTGGAAGTCTCTGTTGCCATCATAGAAAGGTTCACCTCTCCATGCATCAGTACGACTGCTCCAGTTCTTCTGCGAGTTCTTTGAGTCGTAGGTATATGCACTCCATACTGCGTGCATCTTTTCCTTATCATAGAGGAGAGTGTAGTTGACATCACCATTTGATAGCTTGTGGCAGATGTAGTCATAGCGAGTATCGATGCGTGGCATCTCAAGACGAGTAACACTTGCATCAGACGTGACGATGTTCGCATTTATGTTCTCAGCATCATCACCGTTTACATAACCGCCATTGTTGTCATCATCATTATTGCCGTTGCCTCCGTTATCATCATTGTTACCATTACCATTGTTATCGTCATTTGACTTGTATATGTCAGGATTTGCTGCAGCAGTTTTAACAGTATCGACATGGCAGATGCTGTCAGTATAGACAACACGAGTCTTACCTACGAACTCCTCAAGTGCGTTCATGCGAACACGAGCACGATAGTAGTAAGCTGTGTTTGCCTGTGGATTGGTGATTACGACCGTGAAGTCCTTTCCGTCGAAGTCCTGTGAAGTGAGTGCAACCACACCTTGCTTCATGTTCTTGTCTGTGCTGTATTCAAAACCTACAGAATAGAGGTTTGCAGAACCAAGACTTGTGCTACCGTTAATGATGATTGAACCACTGACAGTATCGCCTACAGCACCGAGTGTGGTAGCCATACCATTGTTTGGACAAACAACGACGTGGTCTTCCTCATCCTCGCTACAAGCTGTGAGGGCGAAAGTGCTGCTGATGGACAATGCCATCAGCAGATATTGAAGTTTCTTAATCATTGCAAATTATTTAGCGTAAGTAATCGTTATTGTCTGAACACGGAGCTGAGTTCCTGCTGACTCGCTGGCATTTGTGTAAACTATGTTGTTTCCGTCAAATGCAATTGTTGCTGTTGTGTTACCAACATACTTTGTTCCGCTGTATTCATCACAAGTAATTAGAATCTTAGCAATTGCTTTCTTTCCTGCAAATGTAATAGTGTTGTTTGCATAAACACGAATACCCTTAGTTGCCTCATAGAACTTAGGAGCATTGGTGTTCGTACCCTTGTCAAACGTAATCTTCGTGCCGTCGCTCAGATCAATAGTAACAACTTCTTGTTGGTTTGTGAAACTAAGTGTATTAAGGTCAACTGTTATCGTTTCCTCACCTGCTGTTACAGCAGAGTTAGCAAGTGTAACTGTTGTTCCATCGAATGTAATACCTTCACTTGTGCCAGTAGAACCTCCAGTGTTTCCGCTGTCATCACCGCCTGTTGTGTTGCCACCTTCAGTCTTTCCGTTCAAAGAGTAGATGTAAGCTGTTCCTTTACCAGTTGTCTCGTATGTATTACCCTTGTAGTTTGTAATCTTACCATAGAGAACGACTTCGTCGCCTACCTTTACATAGTTTGCGTCAGTAATCTTTGCACCACCAAGACCATAAACCTGATAAGCCTCGAACTCGTTGTTCTGGCTACCATCATCCGAGATGTAGAATGTCGCATTCTGATACTGGCTTGTTTCAATAGAACCGATGCGTGAAACCTTACCCTTGATGTAGTATGGGAGTTCTGAAGTAGCACCTGCTGCCAATTTTTTTGCATCTTCAATAGCAGCAGCAACTGTAAGTGGATCTTCTTTTGTTCCCTTTGTCTTCTCCTCAATATCAGAAGACTCGCTATCTTTAATGATAAGGTTCTTTAGCTCCCATGTAGTGGAAGCGTTTTCTGGCGCATAGAAATAGAATGCGAAGCAAACAGAATCTTTATTAACATATTCTTCAGGTATTGCAATATCTCCTGAGCTATAAAGTGTCCAGTCATTTGTTGTTGAGGCAACAGGAGTGTATGCAAGTTCTTTCCATTCTGCCTTATCAAAGTCTTCTGTTTTACCATTATAGTTATTTGACACAAAAATTTTGTGATATTTTTGCCAATCAGCAACATTATTCTCATATCTGATTGTCTGATCGAAAGAAAGGCTTACCTTACCGCTTGTACATGTAGTGTTAATGAATGGAGTAATCAAGTAAGATTCTACTTCCTTGTTAGATTTCTCTGCAGCACCATTCCACTTCTGGTAACCTGTTGCCTGAGTATAGCTTGTACCCATGCTCCATGCCGAAGATTCCTTTTTGTCGTATGTACTAAGCCCGGAAAGAGATTCGTTTTTGTATGGGAGAGACATTACTTTTGTCGTATTTCCACCATTATTTTCTCCTTCTCCTTCCTCGATAAGGAAGTTTTGGAGTTCCCATGTTGTAGAGCTGGCTGCTGGAGCATAGAAATAGAATGCTACATATACAGAGTCATGGTTTACAAATTCCTCTGGCAATGCAATCTGTCCTGAAGTGTAGAGTGTCCAGTCGTTAGTGGTAGATGCCTTTGGAGTGTAGGCAAGTGGAGTCCA
>JAGCWG010000345.1 GCA_017961965.1 Bacteroidaceae bacterium
ATGGAAATTCGTGATTAATTAACGATAAAAACATTAACTTTGTGGTCATAAATATTGTCACGCAAAAACGCAAAAGCATTTCGATATGTACAATTATATTTTTGCACTAAGGTGCCAATTAGAAAAACAGGCAAGAACCTTTAGCTCGGCGATGCCAAACAGAACAAAAACAAGAAAAAACATGTTTTCTTTTGTTTTCTCATGTTTTCTTTTGTTTTTACTTCCCGTTGGTCAGTGAGACCGCTTCGCTAAGTTCTAATTGGCCGCTTGGCGGCAAAAAACAGCAATACGTTTTTAACCGTACAAGACAAGCGAATGTATTTCTTTTGTCCTATATCTGTAAAGGGAAATATGCACGAAAGAAATACGAAGGATTTACGAAACATTAACGAAGGATTAAAGAAGAAAGACAAAACAGGCAAAAGATAATTTTGTCCTATCAATATAAAGAAACAAATACATATGGATTATCAGGCAATAATAGACAAATATTATCCAGAAGAAAATGAGTTGAAACATATACTCATGGTTCACTCACGACTGGTGGCAGACAAGGCTCTGGCTATCGTAGATAAACATCCTGAACTGGGAGCTGACCGCCAGTTTGTGGAAGAGGCTGCCATGATTCACGATATAGGAATTTTCCGCTGTAACGCTCCTGCCATATATTGTTTTGGCGACAAACATTACATCTGCCACGGAACGATAGGTGCAGAGATTATGCGCGAAGAGGGATTTCCACGTCATGCACTCGTGTGTGAACGCCATACGGGAGCAGGACTTTCATTAGCAGAGATAGAGAGACAGAACCTCCCTATTCCACATCGTGACCTGTTGCCAGAGAGTATTGAAGAAAAGATTGTGTGCTATGCCGACAAGTTTTTCTCAAAGACGAAGCTGGAGAAAGAAAAGACTGTAGAGCAAGCCCTCGCAAGCCTTGCCGGCTTTGGCGAAGACGGATATGAACGCTTCAAGGAGTGGATAAAGATGTTTGAATAGATGTCACGAAGCAAAATAAGAAGATGGGCACTTGCCATACTTGTTGCATCAATATTTACAATAAGGCTTGTAAGGCACGGAGGTGAGTTCTATGCAACCCACATATACCCTTGTGTGTCGTATGTACTTTCGCTCATGGCAAGTATCTGTCCGTGGTCACTTGACGAGATTATCGTCGTGGGATGGGTGGCTGCCACAATCATCTACCCATTTGTGGCTCACAGAAAAGGGCAAAAATGGAAACACATCTGCGGAATGGAGATAGAATTCTGTGGATGGATATTCGTTTGGTTCTACATGGGATGGGCATGCAACTATTATCGTGACAGCATATATGAACGAGCAAAGACAGAACCTGCCAAGGTGGATTCCATACAACTCGTCAGGTTTCTGCATGATTACACAGACGCTCTCAACCACTCATACGTAAAAGTAGGAAAGATTAACAAGCAGAAAACGGAAGAAGAGATTAAGGAGCTGTTCAAGGACGTACCCGACAATTTCGGGCTTACGCATCCCCACTCCTTTCAGAAACCGAAGAAGTTAATATTCAACCGTCTGTACAGCTCAGTTGGAGTATCAGGTTATATGGGACCTTTTGCAGCAGAAAGCCATATAAACGAACAGACTTTAGAGAACGAATATCCATTTATTTATGCTCACGAGTTATCGCATCTGCTCGGTGTGAGCAACGAAGGTGAAGCCAACTATTGGGCATACAGGATATGTACAAAAGCCAAAAGTCGTGAGATTCGGTATGCTGGCTATTACAGGATTCTGCCGAACGTAGCAAGGACAGCAAGAACATTCTTGTCTGACGATGAATTTGACGAATGGACAAAGACGATTGACAGCAGAATACTCGAAGACCTCAAGACACATGACGAGTTCTGGAAGAGTCAGATAAGCCCTTGGATTTCGGACATTCAAGATTTTCTGTTCAATCTGTTACTAAAGAGCAACAGAATTTCGCCAGGTACAAAGAATTACGATACGGTTGTAGAGATGATAGTAAGCTTGGAGAGGAATTGAAAATATAAAGCTTTTTTAGAAACGAAAATTTAGAAAATTAAAGAAAATTTTTAATCAAAAACAAATCTCAAAAACTTTAATTTATGCCTTCAGTTCATATATGGACGCATAAATGACAAATTTGAAATTTGAGATAAAATCAAAATTTTCTTTAATTTTCTAAATTTTCGTTTTTCTCTTACAAAAAAGTAGATGTCATTCTGCCTTGATGACCTTCTCTATCACTTCCGGAAAATGCGCCTGTTCAAGGACGTGAATCTTCTCAGCAATCGTATCAGGTGTGTCATCATCCGTAAGGGCTACACGGAACTGGGCAATATGCTCGCCTGCGTCAAGCTCGTTGTTCACGTAATGGATGGTAATGCCCGACTCCTTCTCACCTGCCGCCTTTACGGCTTCATGAATATGATGGCCATACATGCCCTTGCCACCATACTTAGGCAGGAGAACAGGATGAATATTGATGATACGATTTGGGTACAATTCAATAAGATAATCAGGAACACGTACAAGAAATCCTGCAAGGATAATGTAGTCACAATCCTTGACAGCAGAGAGTACGGTCTCTGGTTCTTCTGCAAATTGTTTGCGAGAGATAACAACAGAAGGTATTCCGTGGTTCTTAGCACGTTGAAGAGCATAGGCATCTTCACGATTGCTCACAACAACAGAGACTTCCACAGCCTTGTCATCATGAAAATAATTGATGATATTCTCAAGATTCGTACCGTTTCCACTTACGAAAACAGCCAATCTTACTGTTTTTCTATCCATAGTTGTTATTGTCGTGTTGTTATTTTGTTCGTACTTTTTTAGCCTTGGCAAATGTGGCATTTGGAAAGCCAAGTATGGATTTCGGAAGTAAAACAGGGCTTCCGATTAAAAATTGATGCAAAATTAGGGATTATTTTTAGGAAGTGCAAGCAAAAGACGGCTTTTGTTAAATATTCTTCCGAAATTAGGGAAGAAGGAAAAACTGGCAGATAGTTAAAAGATTTTAATAAAGGGTCAAATGGGACACATTTTTCAAATTTGAATATCCAACTTTCATTAATTATGTGTACCTTTGCAGTCGGTTTAAGAAAAGAAACAGACATAGGATTGAAACATCATAAAATAATATTCTCATTTTTACTGTTTTCAGTACTCTCGTTCATATCATACGCCGAGCGTGGAGTAATGACTCAGAAGAGACAGTATTCAGGGCAAGACAGCCTGGGTGACACTATAGACATGGATAGTGTTATCCAGGATTCGCTTATTTCATCCATCCAAGCCAAGATAAAGAATATTGACACCCTAACAAACAAGAACGACTCCGACCACATCGTACTCTCATACCTTGACTCCCTCAAGGCTGTTTATTCTTCGCAGAAGGGAAAGGGTAACGCCATACAATGGAACGATTCCGTGGCACGTGCAGAAGACTCACTCAAGCATGTCAAGAAGAGTCCACTCGATGCACCAGTACAGTTCACAGCAAGTGACTCTCTCGTGTTCTTTATGGGTTCAAAGGATGCCTTCCTCTACGGAAAGAGCGACGTGAAATATACCGACAAGGAGATTACAGCCGAGATTATCCAGATGAACATGGACAGCAGCATTGTTCACGCAACAGGTGCTGTCGATTCAACAGGAAACAAATTCGGTGAACCTATCTTCAAGGAAGGTAGCGACACATACGAGTCAGAAAGTATGAGCTACAACTTCAAGACAAAGAAGGGTTACATCACCAACGTATATACGGCTCAGGAAGACGGATTCCTCACAAGTGCTGAGTCGAAGAAAGGTGCAGACAACGAGATGTACCTCAAGAACGGTACTTACACCACCTGTGACGAAAAGCATCCACACTTCTACATAGCCCTCAGTCGTGCTAAGGTACGCCCAGGAAAAAGCGTATTCTCAGGACCAGCATGGCTCGTCATAGAAGACGTACCACTTCCTTTGGCAATTCCTTACGCATATTTTCCATTCACGAGCAGCTATTCGTCAGGATTAATCATGCCAACATACGGAGATGAGACCACACGTGGATTCTACCTTCGCGATGGTGGATATTACTTTGCCATAAGCGACATGATGGACTTGAAGCTAACAGGTGAAATATACACCAAAGGCTCATGGGGTATCGGAGGTCAGACGACATACAAGAAACGCTACAAATATAGCGGTAACTTCTACTTCAACTATCAGGTGACAAAGGAAGGCGAAGAGAACATGCCTGACTATAACGTAGCCAAGAACTTCAAGATTCAATGGACGCATCGTCAGGACCCTAAGGCAAGTCCAAACAGTTCTTTCTCAGCCTCTGTCAACTTCACGACACAAAGCTATGAGAAGAAGAACCTCTCAAGCCTCTACAATCCTGCATCATACTCACAGAGTACACGTACATCAAGTGTGAGCTATTCACGTTCTTTTCCTAAGTCAGGTCTATCGCTCTCAAGCAGTATGAACGTGGCTCAGAACATGCGCGACTCAACAATAAGCCTCACACTTCCAAGCCTTAACGTGAATCTCGCCCGCCTCTACCCTTTCAAGCGCAAGCATGCAGCAGGAAAGGAAAGATGGTACGAAAAGATAGCTCTCTCCTACTCAGGTTCGCTCTCCAACAGCATCAACACCAAGGAGGACAAGCTCATGAGTTCAAGTCTCACAAAGGACTGGAAGAACGGTATTCAGCACTCTGTACCGATATCTGCAACATTCAGCGTGTTCAACTACATCAATATTGTTCCGCAGATTAACTATACAGAGCGATGGTACTCATTCAAGACTGAGCGTTCGTGGGACAACGACAGACATAGAGAACGCATAGACACCATCAACGGATTCAACCGAGTATGGGACTACAACCTCAGCGTGTCTGCCAACACTACAGTTTATGGTTTCTACAAACCGCTTCCTATGTTTGGCAAGAAAGTAGAGGTCATCCGTCACGTCATTACACCTTCAGTCGGCTACTCATACGCTCCTGATTTCAGTAGCGACAAGTATGGATATTACGGTACATACGTAAAGACAGACGAGGAAGGAAACGTAACGACTGTATCATACTCTAAGTATGCAGGAATGCTCTACGGAGCGCCGGGTGGCGGCAAGAACGGTTCGCTCAGCTTTGACATTTCAAACAACATCGAGGCAAAGTATAAGGACAAGAATGACAGTACCAAGAAGTTCAGCATCATTGACGAACTGGGTGCAAGTATCTCTTATAACCTTGCAGCAAAACAGCAGCCTTGGAGCAACCTCAGCACACGTCTTCGTCTCAAATGGGGAAAGACTACATTCAACATGAATGCTGTGTTCCAGACATACGCTTACGAATTTGACAAGAACGGTAACGTAATTGTGGGTAACACTACTGAATGGTCACATGGACGATTCGGACGCTTCCAGGGAATGAGCAAGAACCTTTCGTACACATTCAACAACCAGACGTTGAAGAACGTAAAGAAAAAGATAAACAAGCTTCTCGGCAAGGAAGAAGAAGAGGAAGACGAAAAGGATGCTAAGGGATCTACAGAAAAGAAGGATGACAACTTAGATAGTGAGGATAGTGACGAGACAAATATCGACAAGGCTCACGACATGAACAGCAAGTCTTCAGATAGTGCAGACGGTCTTGATGCCGATGGTTACATGAAGTTCTCCATGCCTTGGTCGTTCACAATTTCTTACGGTATCTCAATGACTGAAGACCGTAGCGCAAAGATTAACATTAAGACTATGCGCTACCCATACAAGTTCACTCAGAACATGAACTTCTCAGGTAATCTCAAACTGTCAAGCAACTGGAACATCAACTTCAGTTCAGGATGGGACTTCAATGCAAAAAAGCTGTCTATGACAACTGTAAACATTCATCGTGACATGCATTGTTTCGACATTTCGTGCGGTCTCACATTCGGTATCTTCACTTCGTACAACATCACTATGCGTGCCAAGGCAAGCACACTTACCGATGCACTCAATTATGACAAGAGGAGTAGCTACTCAAGTAGTATCAATTGGTACTAAAAGAATTAAAAATTAAAAATTAAAAATCAATAATCCCCATTATCCGGACGGATGCCCCGTTACTTTCCTTCGGTCAGTGAGACCGCTTTGCTAAGTTGGGGGTTAGGGGGCAATTTATGAGCAGAATATTATCCATAGATTACGGGCAGAAGAGAACAGGTATTGCTGTTACTGACCCTCTCCAGATGATTGCCAACGGTCTCACGACAGTTGACACAAAGAATCTGGAGGCGTTCATCTTGGACTATATGCAGAAGGAGGACGTGGAGACAATAGTCGTAGGACTCCCTAAGCAAACGAATGGTGAGGACTCAGAGAACATGAAGCGCATCACACCTTTCGTCAATCGTCTCAAGAAACTCTTCCCAGACAAGAAGATAGAAATGTATGACGAGCGATTCACATCAGTACTTGCCCACAAAGCCATGCTTGACTCAGGCATAGGCAAGAAGGCAAGACAGGACAAAGGGCTCGTTGACAAGATTAGCGCAACCATAATCCTTGAGGATTACTTGGAGAGCATAAAATATTGAAAACATCTCCACTATATTATATAATAGGAAAAAGTAGAATCATAAAAATCAAAATATAATGGTATTACCAATGTACATTTTCGGTCAGCCTGTTCTCAGAAAGGTAGCCGAGGAAATAGACGTAAACAACTATGAGGGTCTTCAGGAACTCATTCAGAATATGTACGAGACAAACAAGAAGGCTGAAGGTGTAGGTCTTGCAGGTCCACAGGTCGGAAAGAGCATACGCTTGTTCATCGTTGACCTTGATGTAATAAGCGATGACATGCCTGAATACAAGGGATTCCTTCACGCATTCATCAATCCTGAGATTCTTGAGAGCAGCGAGGAAACAAGCAGCTACGAGGAGGGATGCCTCAGCGTTCCTGGTATTCACGAGTCAGTAAAGCGTCCAGTCAAGATTCACGTTAAATATACAGACGAAAACCTTGTGGAGCATGACGAGTGGATTGACGGATTTCTCGCACGAGTATTCCAGCACGAATATGACCACCTTGACGGAAAGCTCTTCGTTGACCACCTCTCAACATTCCGCAAGCAGCTCATCAAGTCAAAGCTCGTGAACATGACTAAAGGAAAGTTCTCTGCCTCTTACAAGTGCAAGGCTAATCGCTAAAGCAGCAGAACAACAAACCAGAAGACACAGGACAACAAAGGATGAACAGACATAACCAAATACTTAGTAACCCAAGACTGCATGCCATAAGGAATGCAGTTATTGTTGTTGTGTGTCTCTTCTCACTAGTCTCCCCTATCAAGGCACAGCTTAATACGACACATCTTATGAATGTGGCACGCAATGCCTTGTACTTTGACGACTACGTACTGTCCATACAGTACTTCAACATGATTATTACAGCAAAGCCACACCTCTATGAACCATGGTTCCTGCGAGGTGAGGCTAAGTTCTTTCTTGAAGACTACTCTGGATGCGAAAATGACTGTAGTGTCGCCATTGACCGCAATCCGTTCTATCCAAACAGCTATGAGCTTCGAGGACTTGCACGCATCAACCTCCATAGGTATGATGAGGCAGCAGAGGATTATTACAAGGCCATAGAATTCAGACCCGACAACAGGTCGCTCTGGCACAACTATGTCTATTGTCTCATAGAGTCAAAGGAGATTGATAAAGCCGACTCCATCTGTGATATCCTTATCAAGAAATGGTCAGGACACGCAGACACATACCAGATGAAGGCACAGGTTGCACTTGAGAAGAATGATACAGCCAAGGCTGAAACCTACATCGATGAAGCTCTCAAGATAAACAAGTATGACTTCAACTCCCTCTACATCAAGGGAGGAATTCTCCTGTCACATGAGGAATATAAGGACGCAGAAGCAATATACGACAGAGCTATAATCGTCAATCCTAAGAATGCAGGAGCATTCGTCAACCGCGGACTATCACGCTATCATCAGGACAATCTCCGTGGTGCGATGAATGACTACGACTATGCCATACAACTTGACCCTCGCAACTTCTCTGGTCACTACAATCGTGGACTTCTACTTGCCTACGTAGGCGAAGACAACAAGGCCATCGAGGACTTTGATTTCATCATCAGGATTGACCCTAATGACATGATGGCAATTTTCAACCGTGGCGAGCTCCTCCTACAGACAGGTCAGTACAGGGATGCCATAAAAGATTATACCACCGTCATAAACAAATACCCGGACTTTCTCTACGGCTACCAGCAGAGAGCAAAGGCAAAACGCAAGATGGGCGATACAAGAGGTGCAGACAAGGACGAGTTGTACGTCATCCAAGAACAGCTTGCCCATAAATACGGATATGTAGCCCACAAGAAAAAGAAGAAGCCAACAGAGACACGAAAGCAGTCAGAAGACGACAAGATTGACGATTACGACAAGCTCGTGGAAGATGATACCGAGACAAAGACATACGACAACCCTTACCGAGGTAAGGTACAAAACCGAAATGTCGATGCCACACTCTTGAGGACGATTGGGGAAGCATCAAGGACGTTCAATGAGCTACATGACACTCAAGCCACCAAGCTCTTCGACGAGGCTTATGGAGATGCTCAGACAGGAAATGTGCAGAATGCTATTGACAAACTCACTAAAGCAATAGAACTGAACGACACATTTGCCGAGGCATATTACAACAGAGGACTTCTACGACTTCTCATAAACGAAAATACGCTTGCCATTCAAGACTTGAGCAAGGCTGGTGAACTTGGTATTGTTGGTGCATACAACATAATCAAGAAGAATCAGAAAAAGAAGAACTGACGTAAAATCGTGTCATTTAGACAAAGTTTTATAGCAATCTTTCGTTTTTCAAAAAAAGAAACGCTAAATTTGCCAAATGTTTGGATTTTAACGTCAATTCCAGACTATCCAAAACATTATAAAGAAGAATATAATAAAAACAACATAATATGGTAAAGATTACATTCCCTGATGGTTCAGTACGCGAATACGAAAACGGCGTAACTGGCCTCCAGATTGCTGAAAGCATCAGCCAGCGTCTTGCACAGGATGTTATCGCATGTGGCGTTAACGGCGAGACAACAGAGCTTAACCGTCCAATCAACGAGGATGCTACCATTGCGCTCTACAAGTTTGACGACGCAGAAGGTAAGCATGCCTTCTGGCACACTTCTGCACACCTTATGGCAGAGGCTATCGAAGAGCTCTACCCAGGCACACAATTCGGTATCGGTCCTGCTATCGAAAATGGTTTCTACTATGACGTAATGCCACCAGAGGGTGTTAAACTTAGCGATGCTGACTTCCCAAAGATCGAAAAGAAGATGCAGGAACTCCAGCAGAAGAAGGAAGACCTCATCCGCAAGGAGATTTCAAAGGACGAGGTTATGGCTCTCTTCGCTTCAAAGGGACAGACATACAAGAATGAACTTATCGCCGAACTTGAGGATGGTAAGATTACAACATACACACAGGGCAACTACATCGACCTCTGTAAGGGTCCACACCTCATGAACACAGCCCCAATCAAGGCTGTCAAGCTCCTCTCACTTGCTGCTGCATACTGGCGTGGTGACGAGAAGCGTCCAATGATGACTCGTATCTACGGTATCTCATTCCCAAAGAAGAAGATGCTCGACGAATACCTCGTAGCACTTGAGGAAGCTAAGAAGCGTGACCACCGTAAGATTGGTAAGGAGATGGAACTCTTCATGTTCTCTGACCGTGTAGGTAAGGGACTTCCAATGTGGCTTCCAAAGGGAACAGCCGTTCGAATCCGTCTTCAGGACTTCCTCCGCAAGATTCAGAAGCGTTTCGGTTATCAGGAGGTAATGACACCACCTATCGGTGGAAAGAACCTCTACGTGACTTCTGGTCACTGGGATCACTATGGTAAGGATTCATTCCAGCCAATCCAGACTCCAGAGGAAGGCGAGGAATACCTCCTCAAGCCAATGAACTGTCCTCACCACTGCGAAATCTTCGCATGGCAGCCACGTTCATACAAGGATCTCCCATTCCGTTGTGCAGAGTTCGGAACAGTATATCGTTATGAGCAGTCAGGTGAGCTTCACGGACTTACTCGTGTACGTTCATTTACACAGGACGATGCACACATCTTCTGTCGCCCAGATCAGGTGAAGGAGGAGTTCCTCCGCGTTATGGATATCATCAACATCATCTTCAAGGCACTTGACTTCAAGGACTTCGAGGCACAGATATCACTCCGTGACCCTAACGACAAGGAGAAGTACATCGGTTCAGACGAAGTATGGGAGCAGGCAGAGAACGCTATCATCGAGGCTTGTGCAGAAAAGGGACTTCCTACACGCACAGAGCTTGGTGAAGCTGCATTCTATGGTCCTAAGCTTGACTTCATGATCAAGGACGCACTTGGTCGTCGTTGGCAGCTTGGTACTATTCAGGTTGACTACAACCTCCCAGAGCGTTTCAAGCTCGAATATACAGGTGCAGACAACGAGAAGCACCGTCCTGTAATGATTCACCGTGCACCATTCGGTTCCATGGAGCGTTTCATCGCCGTACTCATCGAGCACACAGCAGGACACTTCCCACTCTGGCTCACTCCAGATCAGGTTGCAATCCTTCCAATCTCAGAAAAGTACAACGACTACGCACAGAAAGTATGCGAATATCTCGCACAGAATGATGTACGTGCAACAGTCGATGACCGTAACGAGAAGATTGGTCGTAAGATTCGCGACAATGAGATTAAGCACATCCCTTATATGCTCGTTGTTGGTGAAAAAGAAGCAACTGATGGCACTGTAAATGTAAGAAAACAGGGTACACAGAGCCAAGAAACAATGAAATTTGAGGATTTTGCAATGAAAATCAACGAAGAAGTTCGTGAAATGACAGAAAATTTTTAACTTTGCAACCGAAAATGAATAAGATAGTTCCCAAGGACATCAAAATCCTTGGGAACTTCTAAATAAAAAACAAAAAAAATAAAATACAACTTTTACAAACAAACCGTAGGAAAATCACATTAATGAAAGGTGAAAACAAAAAACAGCAGCACCGCATCAACGAACAGATCCGTGTGCGCGAAGTGAGAATTGTAGGCGACGATGTCGAATCTGTAGTTGTACCAACTAAGGAAGCACTACAGATGGCAGAAGATAAAGGAGTTGATCTCGTAGAGATTTCTCCAAATGCCAATCCTCCGGTATGTAGACTTATTGACTACTCTAAGTTCCTTTACCAACTCAAGAAGAAGGCAAAGGATATGAAAGCCAAGCAAGTCAAGGTAGAAGTTAAAGAGCTTCGTTTCGGTCCTCAGACCGGAGAAGCAGACTATGCTTTCAAACTCAAGCATGCACAGGAATTCCTTAACGATGGAAACAAAGTTAAGGCATATGTATTCTTCAAGGGACGCTCAATCGTCTTCAAGGAGCAGGGAGAGGTTCTTCTTCTCCGTCTTGCCAACGACCTTGAAGAATATGCAAAGGTAGAAAGCATGCCTGTACTCGAAGGAAAGAAGATGATTCTCATCCTCGCTCCTAAGAAAGCAGGACAGCCAAAGAAGAGTCAGCAGAAGCGTGACAACGAAACTGCTGAGGCAAAGGCTAAGGCCGAAGCACAGAACGAGACAGAAGGACCAAATCCAAACAGTCCATTTGCAGGCCTTGCTGATGCAATAGCAAACAAGGAGGCTTAATCCCCTCCCCTCTCTTATCAAGAAAAGAAAGTGCGTAACGCCCTTGGTATATGCGTTGCCACTAATTATTAATAATTAAAACATAAAAAAAATGCCAAAAGTTAAAACTAACTCCGCTTCAAAGAAGCGTTTCAAGCTTACTGGTACAGGAAAGATCAAGCGTCAGCACGCTTATCACAGTCACATCTTGACAAAGAAGACTAAGAAGCAGAAGAGAAATCTCGATCACTCTGCAATCGTAGTATCTGCTAACGTAAAGCAGGTTCGTGACCTTCTCTGCCTCCGCTAATCTTTCTGATTAAAGACACATCTTTA
>JAGCWG010000031.1 GCA_017961965.1 Bacteroidaceae bacterium
CTCTACGACGACTATTATGCTATATGGGACACGTACCGCACAAGTACGCCGCTCCTGTCACTCCTTGATCCACAGAGGGCAACTGCCATCGCTGCCTCATTGCTTGATATCTACAAGCAGACAGGCTACATGCCTGATGCACGTAGTGGCAACTCAAACGGAAGGACGCAGGGTGGCAGTAATGCCGAGATTGTCATAGCCGATGCACTTGCCAAAGGACTCAAGCTTGACTATAAACTTGCACTTGAAGCCATGATAAAGGATGCTACCGTAGCTCCAAAGGATGATGAGGCTGAAGGTCGTGGCGGACTGAAGGAATACAATACTCTCGGATATGTACCTTACGGAGTGGCGAGAGGTGGTAACCGTACCGTTGAATATGCCTTTTGCGACTGGTCTATTGCTCAGGTTGCAAAACATCTTGGCAAACAGAAAGTATATGACAAGTATATGGCTCAGAGCGAACGCTGGAAGAACCTATGGCGCATGGACTATGAACATGATGGGGCAAGAGGCTTTATCATGCCACGTAATGCAGAAGGCGAATGGCTTGACTCCGTTCCGTTTGGCCATAGCAGGCTAAAACCTCAGGCGTTCCACTACACTCCGGATGTAAGCTATGAAGGTCCATGGTATTGTGCATGGTGGGATTGCTTCTTCTATGAGGCAAGCAGTTGGGAATACTCGTTTAGTATCCCTCATGACATTCCTGCACTTGTGGAGGCTTGTGGAGGCAATGAAGCCTTTGAGCGCAGACTTGACACGTTCTTTGCTCATGGATATTATAATGTGGCAAACGAACCTTCGTTCCTCACGCCTTGTCTGTATCATTGGGTAGGTCGTCCTGACAAGACATCATATCGTGTTAAGTCAATCATCAACGACAATTATAGTGATGCTGTGGATGGTATTCCAGGTAATGATGACGGAGGAGCCATGTCAAGTTGGTATGCTTTTCATGCTATGGGACTATATCCTAATGCAGGACATAACTATTATATTGTACATGAGCCTCTGTTAGACAGTCTTACCATTACCTTGGATAATGGCAAGAGAGTAAGGATAAAGACTATCAAGGGCAATAAAAGTCAGACATTCTTTAATGGAGAAATACTTCAAGACAATAGGATTACACATAGTCAGTTGTTGATGGGTGGTGAATTGTGCATAGAGAAGCCACAACAGTACCGCTTTGTCTATAAACTACATGGACAGACACGCCGTTTTGATGTCACGTTCAACGAGACAGCCGACGGACAACTTGTCCTCAGATGGGGCATAAAGCGCAACCTAAAATACTGGGAAGGAGACTATACCATGTCTGCCTCTGCACGTGCACACGCAACGAACATCAGTTATATCCAGCCTCTTGACGGACAGCACATAGACCTGCCTGACACTGACCTGTTCGGAGTCATATCAAGAGACGTATATAATGACATTATTGATCATGGTATATGTCGTATTGCAAATAATGATTATAGACTTGTTGGTACGTATGGAAACCTTCTTCATATAAAGGATGATGCAGAAGGTACAGAGATGTGGATAAGGAAGGACATCACCCTTCCTATCATCATGCGCATAGCCAACAATCCTGCCGAGATTAACTATGAGGTTCAAATCGTGGAATGATGGTAGTTGCTTATTATAAACTTTTTATGAC
>JAGCWG010000346.1 GCA_017961965.1 Bacteroidaceae bacterium
GAGTGTGAGGAACTCGATTCCTTCTTCCTTAGCATGCTTTACTTCCTCAAGACGTGCTGGCATTTCAGCTTCTGAACGACGGTAAGCGATGAATACACGTTCTGCACCGAGACGCTTGGCTGTACGGCAAGAGTCCATTGCTGTATTACCACCACCAACTACCATCACACTCTTAGCCTTGATGATAGGAGTGTCTGTTGCTGGGTTTGAAGCATCCATAAGGTTCACACGTGTGAGGTACTCGTTAGATGACATGATACCAACTGAGTTTTCGCCAGGAATACCCATGAAGTTAGGGAGTCCTGCACCAGATGCAACAAAGATACCTTTGTAACCTTCTGCCTCAAGATCCTGTATAGTGATTGTCTTGCCGACGATGCAATCCTTTACGAACTTAACACCTATCTTGCTGAGGTTTTCAATTTCTACGTCAACTATAGCGTTAGGAAGACGGAACTCAGGAATACCGTACTTGAGTACACCGCCAATCTCGTGAAGTGCTTCGAATACTGTTACGTCGAAGCCAGCCTTTGCCAAGTCGCCTGCACAACAAAGACCTGCAGGGCCAGAACCAACGATTGCGACCTTGATACCGGTGCTCTGTTCAACCTCTGGAAGAGCCATCTTGCCAGAGTTACGCTCAAAGTCTGCAGCGAAGCGTTCAAGGTTACCGATGGCAACAGCCTTATGACCCATCTTGAGGTGGATACACTGGCTTTCACACTGCTTTTCCTGTGGGCAGACACGTCCGCAGACAGCAGGAAGTGCGCTTGTTGACTTGAGAACCTTTGCAGCCTCAAGGAACTGACCACGCTCGATGTTCTTGATGAATGAAGGGATGTTGATTGATACTGGACATCCTTCCATACATGTAGGCTTAGGGCAGTCGAGACAACGCTTAGCCTCAGTGAGTGCCTGCTCAACTGTGAGACCTACATTTACTTCCTCAGTACGTGTAGTTGCACGATATACAGGGTCGAGTTCGCCCATCACGCAACGTTCTATGAGGCCTCTGTCCTTTGGCTTCATGGCAGCCTGAAGTTCCTTTCGCCATGCAGCATTGCGGTCTGTAAGTTCAGATAGTGGAGTGTCGGTAGTCATGTTTGAAGCATCAGCCTTTGGTGCTTCTGACTTGCATGTCTTACCTGCCTTGCAGCCACATACGCTCGCCTCAAGCTTTTTCATCTCCTCAATCTCTACAGGCTTGAATGCACCCATACGCTTGAACATCTCGTCGAAGTCAACCTCGTGACCATCGAACTCAGGACCGTCAACGCATACGAACTTAGTCTTTCCACCTACAGTGATACGGCAAGCACCGCACATACCTGTACCGTCAACCATGATAGTGTTTAGCGATACGTCAGTAGGGACGTTATATTTCTTCGTAAGGAGACAGCAGAACTTCATCATGATGGCAGGACCGATAGCGAAACACTTGTCCACCTTCTCACGCTGAATTACTTCTTCTATACCTACAGTTACTACGCCTTGCTTTCCGTAAGAACCGTCATCAGTCATGATGATTACCTCGTCGGAGTGCTTGCGAACTTCGTCCTCAAGGATGATAAGTTCTTTTGTACGACCTGCAAGAACAGAGATTACACGGTTGCCTGCAGCCTTGAGTGCCTTGATGATAGGAAGCATAGGTGCAACACCAACACCACCTCCTGCACATACTACTGTACCGAACTTCTCGATGTGGGTAGCCTGACCAAGCGGACCTACAACGTCTGTAATGTAGTCGCCCTCATTGAGGCTGCACAACTTGGTTGAAGAGTAACCTACAGTCTGAACCACGAGCGTGATTGTGCCTGCTTCTATGTCTGAATCAGCGATTGTGAGTGGCATACGCTCACCATTTTCACCTACTCGTACAATGACGAAGTGACCTGCCTTGCGAGACTTTGCAATGAGAGGTGCTTCAACAACAAGTTTGAAAACCTTCTCAGAGAACTGCTCTTTCTTTACGATTTTGTTCATGGGATAAAAAAGTAAAGCCTTTTAGGGCTTCCAATGTTTAGAGATTAAGTTTTTGGTTTTATTTTTGTTTATGTGAAAGTTCATAGGAATCTCCCGTTCCTTATGCGGAGGAACGGGAGAGTGTATGATTGTTTTTTAGTCGATATATTCGAATCCAGTGTAAGGTACGAGTGCCTTTGGCATACGTATTCCCTTTTCTGTCTGGAAGTTCTCGAGGATAGATGCAACGATACGTGGAAGTGCAAGAGCTGAACCGTTGAGAGTGTGGCAGAGTTGTACCTTCTTGTCTGCGTTGCGGTAACGACACTTGAGACGGTTTGCCTGATATGTGTCGAAGTTAGAAACTGAACTTACCTCAAGCCAACGTCCCTGTGCTTCAGAGTAAACCTCGAAGTCGTAGCAGATAGCGGAAGTGAAGCTCTGGTCACCACCACAAAGACGTAGAATACGGTATGGGAGTTCAAGCTTCTGAAGAAGTCCTTCTACGTGAGCAAGCATCTCTTTGTGTGACTCTGCTGAGTGTTCAGGAGTATCAATGCGTACAATCTCAATCTTTGAGAACTCGTGGAGACGGTTGAGATCGCGTACATCCTTACCATATGAACCTGCCTCACGACGGAAACACTGAGTGTAGGCACAGTTCTTGATAGGGAGCTGCTTTTCATCGAGGATGACATCACGGTAGATGTTTGTTACAGGAACCTCAGCAGTAGGGATGAGGTAGAGATCATCAACCTCACAGTGGTACATCTGTCCTTCCTTGTCAGGAAGATGACATGTACAGTAACCTGAAGCCTGATTTACTACTGTAGGAGGCATGATTTCTGTGTAACCAGCCTTGTTTGCCTCAGCAAGGAAGAAGTTGATGAGGGCACGCTGGAGCTGTGCACCCTTGCCTGTATATACAGGGAAACCAGCACCTGTAATTTTAACACCGAGGTCGAAGTCGATGAGGTTGTACTTCTTTGCAAGTTCCCAGTGTGGGAGCTTAGCCTCACCATTCTCAGGAACTGTTGTCCAGTTGCCTACTGTATCACCAGGCTTGCACTCACGGAGTGAAGACTTTACTACTACGTTGTCCTCAGCGCAAGAACCCTCTGGTACTTCGTCGTATGGAAGGTTAGGAATAGTGCAGAGGTGAGCTGTAAGTGCAGCCTCAGCCTCAGCCTTAGTGTTTTCAAGTTCTGAAGCAGTAGCCTTGAGCTTTGCAACCTCAGCCTTGGCAGCTTCTGCCTCATCCTTCTGACCAGCCTTCATGAGCTGACCAATCTGTGCGGCATACTTCTTGCTCTCTGCGAGAGTAGCGTCAAGTTTAGTCTGTGCATCGCGACGAGTCTTGTCAAGTGCGATAGCTTTTTCTACAGCTTCCTTAGCACCCTTGAAGTGCTTTTTTTCGAGACCTTTGATAACCTTGTCAGTCTCTTCTGTGATAACTTTAAGTGTAAGCATGTTATGTTATTTTTATTATTTACTATTTTATGTTCATGTGTGTGTTAGTACATTTTGCCACACATTTCGCCAAATCAATTGCAAAGATAATAAAAATAATTCAACAAGTTGCCAATGTGCAATTAAAATTATCTTTTCGCTCCAATCTTTAGCAATACAAGTGAACTGAAACCTCGGAAACAGAGTTCAATACACATTGCTGTCCATACTCCGTTGAGTCCGTAATCCTTTGATAGGTACCATGCAAGCGTAATTCTTACAGCCCATATACTGAACAGGTTGAGCATACATGGGTAATATACAGTCTTGCGTCCCACGAACACACCGTATGCCACGATGGATGCTGCAAACATCGGTTCCGCCCATGCCTCTATGCGGAGGGCATCTACAGCAAGTGACTGTACCTCCATGTCAGGAGTCATCACACTTATTATCTCTGGGGCAAAGATATACATTATAATTCCTGTAAATGTCATTATAATCATTCCTGCCGAGATAGTTATGGATGCAAAACGGTCGGCAAGTTCCTTACGCTTTGCTCCAAGGCTCTGACCCACGAGTGTGGTAGCTGCCTCTGCAATTCCATATCCTGGGAGATAGCAGAGAGCCTCTATGGTTATGCCGAAAGAGTTGGCTGCAATGGCAGCCGTACCGAGTGGTGCAACAATGATGGTACTCATAATCTGTGCACAGCACATAAGGGAGTGCTCTATGCCCATTGGCAGACTTATCTTGAGCCACATCCTTATGTTGTGCATCTTCGGGATGTAGCCGTCATAGTCCTTGTCATCATTGTGGATAAGGTTCAGTTCCTTGCATCTGAATATAAGAAACCACCACATAAGAATACAGGTGATTACGATGGAGAGCATTGTTGCTATGGCAGCACCTTTCACTCCCATACCTGCTCCAGGGATTGTGATGTCAATGTTTCCTATATGTGTGTCGTGGGTAGGAAAGATAAAGAGATAGTTGAACAGAACATCTTCTACACACATAAAAATATTGAGTACGCTTGGTACTTTGACATTTCCACAACTTCTTAACATACCTCCTGCAAGGGTCTTCAGCTGTATGATAGGTAATGTGGCTGCATAGATGAAGAAGTAGCTTGTGGCATCCTCGCATATTGCGTTCTCACCTCCGAGCCATATAGGAAGATAAGGCGATATACAGATACCTATTAACATGAGCGTAAAGGAGAATAGAAGGGTAGTGGTGATAGACTGACGCAACACATCCCTTGCGCCTGCATAGTTCTTTCCTCCTACGAGATGAGCCACTTGTACATAGAAACCAGTGGCAGCAGATGTACACAGCCCTCCGAACAGCCATATTGTGGTGGAGACAATACCTATTGATGCCGATGCTCTTGCACCGAGACTTCCTACCATTGATGCGTCTATATACTGCATTATTATAATGGACAGCTGGGCGAGGATGGCAGGAAAACTCAATTGGGCAACCAGATTAATCTGATTGCCCAAAGTCATAGTTTTATTGTCTCTTAACAGTTGTAGGAGAGTGTCCTTATTCATTTTTATTTTACTACAAACTTAATCTTGCATTCGTCTCCGTTTGTATTTGTTGCTGTTGCAACGTATATGCCTGTGCGGAGAGTGCTTACGTTGATTGAGACGAAGCTGCCATTGCTACGGATAATGTTGCCTGCAACCTTACTGCCTGATGCATTGAATACATTGACTGAACTGATAGTGTAATCCTCGCTCTTCACGTTTACAACACCATTTACGTATGCGATAGTCATTCCACCGTCACGTACCATAGCTATTGCATCTGGTACTGGTTCTGGAATAGGCTTTACATATTCTACTGCGTAAGTAGTATAAATGTTTGCCTTTCCTGGAGTTGGCTTATCCATCACGTATGTCTTTGTTCCAGCATCTGGGTAGCGTCCGAATGACTGCTGTCCAAGGTGCTCAATATATGTGATTGTATCTGAATATGTGACATTACCTTCTGCATCTCTCTTCAATATAATGATGTCGCCACCTTCAGCACCAAGTTTGAAAGATGTGTGGATGACATCTGATATATTGTCAAGCTTGTCGCACCAGATTACCTTGTAGCCGTGAGCAGGAATGACAGTGTTGAGTGTTACATCGTTCTCTGGAACCTTGTACTTAGTAGGCTTGTCAAGGTTGTCTGATATGTAAAGACCAGCAATATCAACATCATCTGAAGAGTTGTTGTAAAGCTCAATCCAGTCATTCTTCTTGTAGTAATCATTTACATATACAGAGTTTGATGCACTTACCTCATTGATGACAACTGGTGTATTGTTGAGACCTTCTGCAATCATTTCCTCTTCTGACATTTCTTCCCATACTGCTACGAGTGAGATGTCCTTTGGAGATGTGATGCTGACGACAGAGTCTGTGTAAGCGTATTCTGTGTTCTCTGTTGGAATGCTGTACTTTATGAGTGCTCCATCCCAAAGGATGTCAGATGATGTTCCAGAGTTGTTATGTACTTCAACAGCAATTGTGTTGCTACCTTTCTTGAAGAGAGAAGCCTTTAACATCATTGTTCCTGTGTCAGGGTTGCCATTAGCGTATGTAGAAGAGTAAGTGTTGTATTTTACGTTGCCAGAAGGCATGTTGTAACGACCAGCTTCAATACCATTGATGTAGATAATTAAACCATCGTCGATAGTATAGTTGAGTCCGAATTCGTCTGTAGTCTTCGGTGCCTCATCAAGTGTGAACTCCTTGCGGAAGTAGTATGTTGGTCGGTTGCTCTGAGTTGTTGTCTTCTGATTCTTACCATAGCCGAGAGGTGCAGCACCTGTCTGCCAGCTATTGTCGTTGAACGTACTTGAGTTCCAATCTTTATCATCAAGACTACCGTTGTCGTAGTACTTCCATGCGCTTTCTTCAGAGAATACCTTCTTTTCTACTTTGTTAGAAGAAGCTGATTTCCAACCCTTGAACTTATAACCTGCTGGGGCTGTTGCCTTGATAGTTACAGGTACGAAGAGTGCACCTTTGAGTTTACCAGTTGGAAGTGGTTGGTTGTTGATGAGAATCTGTCCTTCTTCAATGTCTGATGATAGGTCTGCAGTGAACTGTTGTGAGCTCCTGAGACTGAACTCTGTTCTTTCAATCAAACGATTGATCATTGTGTTCTGACGATTGTAATTGAAGTTGTTGATGAGGTCATTGGCTGTACCCCAAGGATTTACATAGCCGCCTGTTGCGAGATAGCTTGCACGCTCGTTTACAATAGTCTTTACTCGTTCTGGATCGAAGAGAGAACCATTTACAATAGTGAATGCATCAATGAAGCGTTTTTGGAAATCATTGTTCCTGAGCATGTTCTCAAAGATTGTGACAAACTGAATCTCAAGATACTTTTGCTGTCCCTGCACACTTGTATTCCTTGAGTAGTCGTAACCTCTCAATTTATCGAATGTGTAATATTTTTTATCAAAGAATGTCTTGAATGGATCGTCTGTGCTGAGTGAACCATCAAGGTCGAAGAGTACAAAGTGGAACTTACCGTCGTTGCGGTCGCGGTATCCCTTTACGTTGTTCTGTGGCCAGTCCCAGTTACCTGTGTAAAGTTCACAAGCCATGTAATTAATGTATTCGTCGATATCGACAATCTTGCTAATCTTTTCGTATGATTCAGGATCAGTAGCAGTCTTACTGAGTTCGTACCATTCATTAAAACTTTCGTCTGTTCCTTCCATCTGTACATAGCCAGAGTCAGGTGACATTTCGAATTGATCCATCTCATCGGAATCGATACCATAGTTTGCGTAAGCGTGATGCTTGTTGTTTGGCTCACGCATGTTGAGAACGGCATAGTATGATCCGTTGATGAATACTCGTACTGGCTGCCATGCCTGATAGTCAACGTAGAAGTTTGTGCCCTGAGCAATAATACCCTGGATTGCGGCATCCTTGATACGATTATTGTTATCGTTACCACCATTACGTATCTGGAGGGTCTTGTGCTTGAGTCCCTGCTTGTCAGGGAAGAACTGGTAGTCAAATGTGTTTTTGAGGTCGTACACCTTGTTTGCCTTCAACTTGAATGCGTGAGGTGTCCATGCACGGCTCCATCCACCACACATTGAGAAGCTACACTCCTGACTAACCACACACTCGTTGTCTGTGGTGATGAACTCAAAGTTGACAGGGTGATCCCAATCCATGTTCCAGTTGCACTTTCCGTCCTGACCATTACCTGGGCGTCCGTATTTACCCTGCATGAATGCACCACGGTCGCTGCTGTAGATATTGTCTGGGTCTGTTACGACGCTGATGATAGGGAATGGGTTGTTGCCATCATCATAGATGTATGAACGTGTTATAACTGTGCTTGGCAAATAACCATCCTTGAAGATACGGAAACGGAATGTAGTAGTATTGTCGATATTAAATACTCCTGTTGATGAAACCTCACCGTTAGTGAGTGTTGGAGTGGTACCATCTGTTGTATATTTGAGTGTTGCACCCTCTGGGAAGCTTACGCAAATCTGCATAGAGCCGTTGAAGAGTTGTGCGTCTTTGTCAACGACAGGAGCATCAAGACGTTCATTTGCAAACATACCGTTTGCGTTTGAAGCGTTAGGCGTAGGATTTCCTGAGTAGCCCCATGCTTCGCCACCATCGGTTGTACGTGCGTATGAAGTACGACCAATTGACTGTGGGTAATCCTGCTCTGCGAAGATTGTAGTACCATCGCTTATTATGATAGTACCGCCATCGCAGTCGAGTTCATCGTCAATTTGACGGTAAGACATCTCTGTCCATACCTCGTGATGGTCAAAGTTGAGGATTGCATATCCGTGAGCTGGGAGTGTACCATAACCCTTGACGAGCTTGTTCTTCTTAAGATTCTCCTTGTCGTCAGAAACGTAGAGACCTTCAAGGTTCACGCTTCTGTCTGTTGGGTTGTAAAGCTCTACCCATGAACCATAGTTCTGGTTAGGGTCGAGATATACGTCAATATTCTGAGCCATCACCTCGTTGATGATGATATTCTCGCTTGATGGTTCGTTGTTGCTTACTATAACCTTAATAGTGCCATATACGAGTGAACCGTCTGCAGCAATGGCTGAAACAGTTGTTGTTCCTTTGTTGACAGCTGTAAGTTCACCTTTTTCGTCAACAGTCAAAACACTTGTGTTGTTTGATTTCCAAGTAACCTTTTGTATTGTTGCATCAGCAGGTGCGATGATTGGTGTGAGGATGAGTTTCTCGCCCATGACCATTTCCAACTGTTCCCTGTCGAATGTGATTGAAGTTATAGGAGTGATTTCTGTATAATACTCCAATTTCCAGTTGTCAAGACAAGTCCAGTCGCCATTGAGAGTTGTGTATTTACGCACACCGATACGGAGAACACCGTCATCGCCTACCTCACAATCGAGCTTGTTGACGTAATAGCCGGCCTCAAACCAAAGGTTTGCTGCCTCCATGTTGTTTGGAATGTAGTATTTTGTTCCTGTGAATTCACCCCACCAATTTCTGTCACCAACTTCTGATACGGCACCTCCAAGTGATGTCTGAAGCTTTGCGCTTGATGATGGAGCTATACCAATTTCGTAGTCATTGATGGATGATGTTGCGTATAGCTTGGCATGCTGGTTTGAAGCATAGTTGCCAGACTTGTATGTTTCGTAGTCATCATTTGACTGTCCCATGCGGTAGAACGCACTTATACTTACTCGATACTTACCAGGCTCAAGTCCGTTAAGAATCTGGTATGTGTCGAATTCCTTCTGATAATGTTCAGCATTTTCAAATGGATTGGCAGCTCCGAATGCTGTTCCTTGCCATCCTGTTCGAATGTCGTTGTAGTCAAATCTTGGGTTTACAATGAATTTGTCTGTAACGTCAACCCAATTCTTAAGTGCTGCTTGTGCACCTATCGTCAACAAGAAAGCTGTGATTGTAGTAGTTATCTTATTCATGTTAGTTGATGTTGTTTCAAATTTGATGTTTTTTGAATTTTGCTCTTAAGTTCTTTTTGCCCTTAAGCTCTAAAACGTTTGTAATTCAATGATTCCAGAGGTGTTAAGCCCCTGTTGTTAGTGAATTGTATGTTTTTGTTTTATTTGAGTTTACTTTTTGTTTGTTACTTTTGTTGTTGTCGGTTGTTGTAATAGCCATTGTTCTATCATGGCATTTTACTGCAAGAATAATGCGACCGCATGAACGGAACTCATTGCGACCGTATTATTTCTTAATCCATAATGTTGAGCGTATTTTACAACCCCCGTCTTGATAATATTTCTAATGCAAAAATACACATTATATGTTGTAGTAACAAATTTGGTATGTTAAAAATGCATTTTTCTGTACTTTGCGGCTATTAATTGGATTATTTTTTATAATTAAAAGAAAATAAAATGATGTTTGCACATACGTTCGGACATAATTATTTAGGGGTGTTTCTTCGGCAACCTTTCGTGAACCCTTCGTAAGCCTTTCGTGTCGGACTTGTGAAAAGTTGAACGACCTTTCCTTGCTCCTGCCTTGCCTCAAAGTTGCCTCAGCCTTGCTAAATCTTGCTGATTTTGGCAAGGAGCGATGAGGAGTCATTGAGGAGGTTACTATGCCTCTGAATCTGGTACAAATATACAACTTTTGTGGCTAATGACAAAATTTTTCAAAAAGTAAAACTTCGATTCGCTTCGATAACTTTGGCTCTATTTCTTTTTCAAGAAGTTGAAACCGCAAACAAATTTGAGAGTACCGTATGTGTTTGTAAGTCCGAATGTCTTCTGACGGTAGGAATAGGTGTGGAGGTCAAGTATCAATCCTGTGAAATATTTTGAGTTGTTCCAGATGATACTTGAACGGATATTGACGTCTGTTGACATATTCTCTAAAAGGCTATGGTCATCATCTGCCTCTGTGATTTCCGAACGTCTGTAACCTAAAGCTGGCTGTATGTTGAATGCAAAAAGCGTGTTCTTGCCAAGTACACAGTTGTAGGCATAACCGATGCTGAGAGAATAGTCCTTGTAATCTACCTCGTTGAACATCATCGTTGGGTCTATGTCCTTTAGGTGGTCAGGCAACTCGTTCTTGTCGAATGAAACGGATTGGTGATTATAAGCAAAACCGAGGTTGAACGTGCCACAGCTCTTCCTTTGTACGGCATTTTCCCCGTAGGCAGCAGGCCATGAGAAGTGCTTGTTGTTGAAGATATAGAACGCCTGAAATCCGTTGCATCGTGAGTCAAGACCGAGGAACTTGTTTGGTTTGTTGGTAAGGTCATAGTCCGTTACGTGCGTAATCTTTGCGCCTTTGCCAGAGTTGAATGAATATATTTCGGCAAATATCTTGGCTGTGTGTATGGATAGTGACTGTCGTCGTGACGTTCCATTCTTTGCTCCATTAGGATTGTTGATGTCGTTTAGATTCCATGACACGCCATATCCGAAGATGCTGTAATAGACGTATCCTCCGGCTACAAGGGATGGGTCGGATTCTATGACCATGTTGTTGCCAGTTTCAAGTGATTGCATGTGGTAGAAATCATGCCAATAGCTCAGTTCTCCCTGTACGGTGAACTGGTATTTCTGAGGTGTAACATAGTTGGTGTCGCAACCCATGAAGAAGCTTGTGAATCCATCAAGGGCACGACTGAAGAACCCTGGCTTCTTGACCGTCTCGTTTACTTGTATGATGGAGTCAGAGGCAAGAGCTGGTGTCTCGCATATCTGAATACTGTCTTGGGCGTATGCCATGACTGACTGTATGAGTATGATTGCGAGGGTGAGCGTTTTTTTTCTGTAATTAATCTTATCGAGTATGTATGTCACTTTTTAGAATCTGTTTTTTATCTAATCTATGTTATTCATGGGAGTAAACTCACGTTACCCCCCAATCTTTATTGAGAATGATGCTTTTTTAGAATTTGCCGAGTATCTTGTCCATCACCCAGTTAGGTGGTGTGGCGCTTACTGAGTCACAATCACATTCGGCAATACCTCTGAGGTGGTCAACAATCTTCTGGATGAGCGGGAGCTGGACGTGTTCGGGATTCTCAATCCTTATTTCCTCGTTACCGCTTTCCGAATATACTCGTATCGGGTCGTAGTTGTACACGGAGAATACTATTGTACCCTTGTCTCCGAGTATCTCTATCTTATCGCTCTTTGACGACTGGTGAGCCACGAAACACCATGATGCTGAACCTCCAAGTCCGTTTGCAAAGCGGAAGATGGCATTGAAGGTGTCCTGTACCTTATAGAGGTTACCCATGTTGTTGCAGAATCCCTCTGCCTCTATTATGTCGCCAAACATATATTGTAGCAAATCAAACTGATGGCTTGCAAGGTCATAGAAGTATCCTCCTCCTCCTGCTACGTCTGGTTGGAGTCGCCAAGGAAGATTCTTGGAGTTGTTGTCGAACTCACGTGGCGGAGCGACAAGTCGCATCTGTACGGAAAGGATTCTGCCTATACGTCCGCTGAAAGCGAGGTCTTTTACCTTCTGGAAATATGGAAGATAGCGTCTGTAGTAGGCTACAAAACAAGGTACGTCGAGTAGCTTGGAGATACGGTTTACCTGAAAACACTCCTCGTAGCTTACTGCAAGAGGCTTCTCCACGTATGCTGGTTTGCCTGCTCTCATTGCCATGATGGCGTATTCTGCATGTGAAGAAGGAGGTGTGGCAATATATACAGCATTTACCTCAGGATCTTCAATCAACGCTTGTGCGTCAGAGTAGTATTTCTCTATTCCGTTACGCTTGGCGTATGACTCTGCCTTATTCAGGTCACGGCTCATCACAGCTACGACCTTAGAGTGCTCGACAAGTGGGAATGCAGGACCGCTTTTCTTTTCAGTAACCTCTCCGCAACCGATAAAGCCCCATTGTACAGTGCTTAATTTAACCATTTTTAATATAATAATATATAAATGCTTCGTTATTGGATTGCAAAAGTAGTTATTTTTCTCTATCTTTGCGCCTAAAATATAAAAAAACATATAAAAGATGGAAAATATAGAGTCAATAACGGAAGAGAAAGAGGCAAAGTTGCCTTTCTATTCTTATCGTAGCGTATTAAAATGTTATTCCGCTGGCATCAGTTTTGTGACGGATAATTTTCTGTTTATTCTAAAGACATTCTCGCCTGTATTTGCGTGTGTGGCATTGTTTTTTGCTATATGGATGGATTTATTGTATAGCTTCCAGCCGTATTTTATGGTGATGTCTTACTTGTCTCTTTTTTTGTGTGGCATCTTTATGTATGTGATTATGGCGATGACCTTTAGGGTGTTTGAACAGATTGCATCTGATAAAGGCTTCCTTGGATATAATACGCTGACACTTCTGAAGGCTTCCCGAAAGAAGTTGGTGAAGATGGTTCACATTTATTTCATCAATCTGGCATCTACAATTATTTTGCTCCTTCCGACTATTATTACAGGAATTGTACTGTATTTCTACGGAGCAGGGGAGGAACTGACAATGGAATCCTTAGGCATAAAGTTCATTATTTTTTTTGGAGTATTATTCGTAAATGTCATGTTTGCTGGATTTGCTGTTGGTGTTCCATTTTACCTTGCGCTTTATTACGTTGCGATGGAGAAAGGTAGCTCATTGGCTAATTTGTGGAAAGGCTTGAAGGTTGGCTACAGAATGTGGGCAAAGTGTTTTGGTTTGGAATTACTCCTTTCCGTTACTTTCTCCTTGCTTGGCTTTGTTCTCGGCTCTGTTCTTTCTGTAATGTATAGTGCAAAGACAGTTGCCCTTATGAGTGCTGCTCAGGGCGATACGGTGGATATGCCAGAGGCAATAAATTGGGTTCTGCCAGTAGTGTCATTTCTCACAATATTCTTTGCTTGTTTCCTTGATATTATGGCTGTTTCTTGTGGTATCTACCTCTATGCTTCAGCCAAGACAGACGAAAGGAACAAGGAGAATACTATTGTATTTGTTGATGGAGAAAGCAAATAGGGAATGTCAAATTTTAGATTATAGATTAAACAATATATATGCGAAAGAAAAAGAATCTTCCTATACTTGAAAATGTGACAATCACAGCCGTTGCTGCTGAGGGTAAGGCACTTGCACGAGTAGATGATAAGGTCGTGTTTGTGCCATACGTCGTGCCTGGCGATGTGGTTGACCTTCAAGTAAAGAAAAAGAAGAATAGTTATATGGAGGCTGTTGCCGTAAATATCCATGAGTATAGTCCTCTTCGTGACACTCCTTTCTGTCAGCACTATGGAGTGTGTGGTGGATGTAAGTGGCAGTGTCTCAAGTATGAGGAACAGCTCAAGGCTAAGCAACAGCAGGTCTATGACAACCTCAGTCGTATTGGTAAAGTCGAATTGCCAGAGTTCATGCCTATCCTCGGAAGTAAGAAGACACGTGAGTACCGCAACAAGCTTGAGTACGGTTTCTCCGACAAGCGTTGGCTCACAGAGGATGAGGTGAAGCAGAATGTCAAGTACGACGTGATGGACGCTGTCGGTTTCCATATTACTGGCGCTTTTGACAAGATTCTTGACATAGAGAAGTGTCACCTTATGGATGACCTTCAGAATAAGATACGTAACGACATACGTGACTATGCCCTTAAGAACGGACTTGTCTTCTATGACCTCCGTGAGAACAAGGGACTTCTCCGTAGTATGATGCTACGTAACTCCAACACTGGTGAGTTCATGCTCCTTATGCAGTTCCGTATTGAGACTCCAGAGGAGAAGGAACAGGCAATGGCACTCATGCAACATCTTGCTGACACATTCCCTGAGATTACTTCTCTTCTATATGTGGATAACCATAAGTGCAACGACACGTTTGGTGACCAGGAGGTGCATTGTTTCAAGGGTACTGATTTCATTTATGAGACAATGGAAGACCTCAAGTTCAAGGTAGGACCTAAGTCTTTCTACCAGACAAATACCGACCAGGCATACGAACTTTACAGCGTTGCACGCAACTTTGCAGGTCTTACGGGTGAGGAACTTGTATATGACCTCTACACAGGTACAGGTACAATCGCTAACTTCGTAGCCAAGAAGGCCAAGAAGGTTATCGGTATAGAATATGTTCCGGAGGCTATTGAGGATGCTAAGGTCAACTCACAGATTAACGGTATTGACAATACGCTCTTTTACGCTGGCGATATGAAGGATATCCTCAACAAGGATTTCATTGAGGAACATGGTCGTCCTGACGTCATCATTACTGACCCTCCACGTGCAGGAATGCATCAGGATGTTATTGATACCATCCTCTTTGCATCTCCAAAGCGCATAGTGTATGTGAGCTGTAATCCTGCCACACAGGCACGTGACCTCCAGCTTCTTGATGCTGACTATAAGGTCATGGCTGTTCAACCAGTGGATATGTTCCCTCACACTCAGCATGTGGAGAACGTAGTGCTTCTGGAGAAGAGGTAGCCCCCTAACCCCGAAGGGGGCAGCCGTCCGGATATAGACGGAATATGCTTTCGGGGAAACTGGCCAGTATTATTCATACTGGAGTTAATAAGTAAAAGTTAACAGTTAAAAGTTGAGTTGAGAGTTTGGAGTTCTTATTGCTAACAAGGAATACGAGTAATCTTCAATTTTTAACTTTTAATTTATAATTTTAACTCTTGCATTATGAAGCATGAATAATGCAAGATAATGCCATCTCCCCCCCATGAACCGGATGGCCGCCAATGGAGTTCTGAGTTTTAAGTTATGAGTCAGCTAAACTTTTAATTTTTAACTTTTAACTTTTAACTCCGAAGGTCGGGGGGCATTATATGAGTAATTATTTCGATAATAAAGCAAGAAACAAATACGTGGATTATCCTGTGAAGGAGGAGATGGAGCTTATGCCATTCCTCCAGAAGTATGTAGGAGGTTCACGTACAAAGATAAAGGAACTCCTGTCGCAGCGTATGGTGTATGTTGACAAGGTTCAGACAACACAGTTCAATGCACCTCTCAAGCCAGGACAGCTCGTGCAGATTGCCAACAAGCGTCACAAGCACGACTTCCGCAACAAGTGGGTGAAGATTGTCTATGAAGATGCCTTCATCATCGTTGTGGAAAAGGCTCCGGGAATCCTCAGTACCACACAGCCGGGCAGCCGTGCATTGACAGTCAAGGATATCCTCAATGAGTATGTACAGCGTACTAACCGTACATTCTCCGTACACAGCATTCATCGCCTTGACCGTGAGACATCAGGACTCCTGCTTTTTGCCAAGCGTAGGGATGTTCAGCAGATGTTTACCGACAACTGGAAGGAGCTTGTCACTGACCGTCGTTATGTGGCAGTAGTGCAGGGCGATATGGAAAAGGATGCTGGTGATGTATGCTCATGGCTTACTGACAGCAAGATGTTTGTAACATACTCAAGTCCTGTTGACAATGGTGGCAAGTATGCCGTCACTCATTACAAGACTATCAAGCGTGCCAATGGTTTCAGCCTTATGGAACTGAAGCTTGACACAGGTCGTAAGAACCAGATACGTGTTCACATGCAAGACCTCAAGCATCCTGTAGTGGGCGACTTCAAGTATGGTAGTACTGATGCAGAGTATGGTGAGGCAGCAGATGCTGCTGGCAGAATGTGTCTCCACGCATTCCTCCTTGAGTTTACACATCCGATAACACACGAACACCTTAAGTTTGAGACACCTTACCCTGCCGTGTTCAGGGACTTGGTGTCAAAGAATGGATAATATAGAGGCTTGACCTTACGAGGTAGAGTGTCCAGAGTTAAACGTTTTGCGTTTAACTCCCTGACGCTTCTCATAGGAACAGCATTACCTCACAATCACAAAAAAACAAGGAAAGTAGCGTATGGAAGAAAAACTTACCTTGCCAGAAGAAGAGAAGGTTCTTCTTCTCGACTCTATAAAGAAACTGCAACAGCTTACGGGCGAAATGTTCACGGCGGATGATTTCCGTATCATACGTGACATAATGCTTGACTGTGAGCAACAGGATGCCTTGAAACGTAATGCGTTCGGCTTTAATCCTATAGTCTTCGACCTCCAGACAGCCATAATCCTTGCTGAGGAGATTGGACTCAACCGTGCGTCTATACTTAGCGTGCTTCTCCACGATAGCGTGGCAGTGGGTGTGCGGAGTATTGACTATATAAAGGAGACGTTTGGCGATGATGTTGCCCATATTATTCGTGGCATTATCAAGGTAAATGAACTGTATGCAAAGAACGCTTCCATCGAGACGGAGAACTTCCGTGACCTCCTCCTCTCGTTTGCTGAGGACATGCGTGTCATCTTCATCATCATAGCTGACCGTGTCAACCTCATGCGACAGATTAAGGACAAGGGAACTGAGGAGGAACGTGTCAAGGTAGCTACCGAGGCAAGTAATCTTTACGCTCCGCTTGCGCATAAGCTCGGACTCTATCTCATCAAGTCAGAGCTGGAAGACCTCTCGCTCAAGTACCTTAATCCTGAGGTCTATTATATGATTAAGGAAAAGCTTGCCGAGACAAAGAAGTCTCGTGACAAGTATATTGCCGACTTCATAGGACCTATTGAGGAAAAGCTTTCCGCAGCAGGGCTCCGTTTCCATGTCAAGGGACGTACAAAGTCCATCCACTCC
>JAGCWG010000347.1 GCA_017961965.1 Bacteroidaceae bacterium
ACATTAAATGCCACACGCAGCACATATTCCTGATTCCTACGAGGAATACAGTTCTTGGCTTCACGATGTCCTATCTTCATAAGGTCTGACACACGTATATCTCGCCCTCCTACCTTGACAAAGGAGTTTTCGAGTTGCCAGAGGTCGAAGTCATCCATATTATTGGAGTGAAGCACAATATCCTTACGCACATTCTCATTACGACAATAGCCCATGTTCGACTCTGAGAGGATGCTTCGCAGAGCATTGTGAACATCACTTATTCTCACGCTATCGTTGGCAAGCATCTCATAGTCATATTCCATATACAGTTCCTCCTCCTGATTCTCATGACCCGGAGTCTGTATGCAGAGGTCCTGTACACGAGGGTTCTTGCTCATTATACGACACATATCCTCAGCAAAGCGATAGAGACGGTCGTAGTCATAACCCGCAATCTCGATACTGTTGCTGCGGTACTGAAGATTGAGTGAGTTACTGAATCCACGCTCACTCACACCATACGTACTCCAGTCAGCACCACCGATAGTGATAAGTTTACCAATAACCTTGTTCTCAAGATAATATGGGAATGAGGTCTTCTGATACTCAGGCTTAAACTCTACAGTAATACTTGCACCACCCCACTGCCTAAGGTTTGCATCAAAGCGTTTTATCTCCTTGAACTTTGTCAAGAAAGCCTCGATAGTACGAACCTTCTCATTAAGCTCCTGCACACTACCACCAAGAGGCATCTGTCCACGGATATGAAGCACAGGAGGTTCCTTCTCACGATGGTAATCGCTCGTGTTTATCGTCTGTATGAACAGATACAACGACCATGCAAATACACCTGTTACCATTACCAGAATAGGCCACCGCCATATACGGTGTTGCACAATGCGCAAGTATCCATTATAGAAACGTCCCCATGCATGCACAAATCTATAGTTGCGTATATGTCCTGTTTGACGACACTCATATTTCATCCTGCTCACGAGAGCAGGAGCAAACAGTGCCGACACGACTATGGCAATACCAAGATTGATGATTATCATCCATGAGAAATCATAAAGTTCCTTCTTCAGTTGTTCTGGCAACCAGAATATGATGATAAGCGAACCTATGGTTGTAAGCATAGCCCCAAGAATACCATAGAACGCCTTATAATCCTTATGATAGCTGTAATGATCCACCATCACGATAGTCGAGTCGATGATAAGTCCGAACGACACGGTGATACCTGCCATTGAGAAAGGATGCAGACGAATGTCGAATATGCAATAGCAGATAACTGCCATGAGGATATTGGCAAGCAGCGTGATGGTTATGATGGTGAAATACTTGATGCTCCTGCGTGACAAGTACACGAACAGCAACAATATAACCAAAGACATGGCACTACGAGTGATAAGCGTTCGGAACTCCGCATACTCGTCCTCTGCCACATCCTGTACCATATTGAAGTGCAAATCCGAAAGTCCTGTGCCATTAACCTTCACATGTCCATCATCACCAAACAAAGCCTTGACATCAGCACTCACGGTGTTGATATTCACGTCTGGCTCAGCAAACACATTAAGATAGATGGTACTCTGTCCGTTAATCCTATAGTAGCTGCTTGGTTTGTGGTCCTTAAGTTCACACCGTGCAAGATTATTAAGATAGACAATCTTACCATCAATAGACTTTATAGGAATAGTTTCGAGCGACTTGCCTTCCTCCGCAAGAAACAATGATATACGTGACCTCTCGCCATTCTCATCCGTGTGCATCACATCACCTATGATTACGTTCCTACCCATAAACACACGGATAGCCTCCTCAATGTCGTATGCCGTTATTCCATATAGTGATAGGGTACGAGCATCATAGCTAATCTCCATGTACTTCCACGTACCGCCTTGTACATCGACACGTGCCACCCCGTCTATACGCTCTAACTTGGGCTTTAGTTCCGACTCAACAATCTTACGTATCTCATTATCCGTCTTCTTTCCATTTATTGTATATGAAAGTATCTGACGTGTCTGTGACTTCTCCGACTTGCTCGTCACGACCTCACCACCCGACACGTCTGGATATGACACACCCTTAGGCAACTTACCATATACCTGACGGATGAGTGAGGCAATCTCGAACTTGACAGCAGATACAGATGCCTGTTTCTTCAATTCGACAGTCACCTGTCCCCATCCAAAGTATGAGTTGGACGACACACTCTCAACACCATTGACCGAAGCACACAATCCCTCTATACGCGAAGTAACGTTCTGTTCTATCACCTTGGCTGAAGCCCCACCCCACGAATACGACACATTAAGAGTCTTTCCTTGTCGTGGACGGGGCTTGTTGCTGATGTCCAGACGAGGAATCAAGGCAATACCGATAATCATCAGTATGCACATCGTCAGTATTATGCTGAATGAATGTTTCATGCTCTCTTCCTATAGATTAAGAAATAAACCAGAGGGACAAAGAAAAGACTCACCATAGTACCCACAATCATTCCTATAATAAGCGATAGAGACAACGGATACTGAAGGGCAGAACCCATGTCGCCTTTATGCAAGAAAGGCAAAAGAGCCAGAATCGTTGTAAGAGAAGTCATGATGATAGGAGTGAGACGTCTCTGTCCAGCTATCATTATTGCCTTAATCAATGCATAATTTCTCATTCTCAATTCTTCATTCTTCATTCTTCGTTCTTCATTCTTCATTCTGAGCTCTCTGTTTATCGTATCCACCTTGAGAATGGAGTCATTGATGATGATACCGCTCATAACCACAATACCAATCATGGACATGATATTGAGTGACTCGCCCATGACCCATAGAACCAACATCACGACACTCACGTCAAGAACAACCTCCGAAAGGATGATGAGAGGTTGCACAAGACTCTCGAACTGAGCCGCAAGGATGAAGTAGAGCAACATGACAGCCACAAGGAGAATCATTGACAATTCGCCAATCATCTCACGCGAATCAAAATAGTCACCATGGAAAGCGGAACGCAAGGATGACAATTCCTCACATCTTTCCATTATTTCTTCTGCCTTGTCATCATCAATATCATCTATCTTGACAGGATAATACTCACCTTCCGTACCTGCATACAGACGTTTGAAGTTCTCCACCTTTGTCACATCCACAAGGTAAGAGATAGGGACATCCACACCATTTCTGTTCTTGACATATCCTGCAATAACATCTTCAGCATCAGCCTTGACATCCGAACCGACTACCACAGGAACACTCTGTGCACCACTGGCAATCTCATACACCTGACTCTTACCCACCATCTCACTTAAACGTGTAGAAAGCTGACCGTATGACACATCATGATATGCCATATTCTCAGGATTGGCAACATACTGAATATTTTTCTCCGTCGGTACGGTAAGGAATGACACATCTCTAAACATACGTCGTAACGAATCAGTATATAGACTTGCCTCTGTCACGTCAGGGCGTCCGCCATCCTTACGTGAAAGTCGAATCTCAAGTGCAGGTTTGTCTGTCTGGAAGATAAGGTCAAAGATATTGCCTGATATCTCATACTCAACCTTTGCCTGAGGATAATGCTTTGTAACGTAAGCATCCATTTCTGACTTCAGAGAGTCGATACCTTCTTCCGAATATCCTTTCAGATATAATATAGCCTCGCTACTCGTTATATCTTTTGTGTGCGAAAGGATGAACTCCTGAGCACCCACCATTGATGTTGAAGTGACAACATGACTCTTCACCACATCAAGCATATCTGCCACTCTACGCATATTCTCATCCACAGATATGCCAGCATTCCAATCCACATTAACGAGCACGTCATCATGTGTCACCTCTGGCATCTTCTCCTTCTTGATAAACTGGAACACCACGGCTATCAGCAACAGAGCGCCAAAGAATCCTCCGATGCACAATCTGCCATGACGCAACGTCCACTTTTCACACTTTGAATGCCAACGTTCAAGTGAAAAGTGAGAAGCGGAAAGTGAGATATTTCTACTACTATATTTCGGCTTTAAGCCAAATGGCAACCGTGTCAAACACTTGCACCATCTTCTTTTGGGTCTGTCATCGTCTTTCTTCTTTTTGTAGCGTGAAGGTGCTAACCTATAGTAATACACAGGTACTACCCATGATGCCACGATAAGGGATGCAAAGAGTGCTATCGTAACACCCATAGCCTGATCGTAGAAGAGAGCACCTGCCGTTCCACTTAAGAAGATGAGCGGAAGGAACACAGAACATGTAGTAAGTACGGAACTGAGCATCGGGAAGAATACTTCCTTTACACGCTTGACGATGAAGTCATCGAAACTTGCCGTACCTTCCCTCTACTCCTTCATGTTATCTATGACGATGATGGCATTGTCCACAATCATTCCCACACCAAGAATCTAGCCGGATAGCGAGATGATATTAAGTGAT
>JAGCWG010000348.1 GCA_017961965.1 Bacteroidaceae bacterium
ATAAAATATATGATTATAAAATTATCAACTAAGTAAAGAAAACAAGAAAAGACAAGGGAATTGGACAGAACAATACTTGGAGGTAAAAACGCCCTTGTACAATACGAAAAGTAATAAACAAAAAAGAACCCGTCTAAAATAAGACAGGTTCTTGTAAACTTTCTATTATTATTGTTTTTAATCTGCTTGTTCCGTATGGAACTACTATCAGTCGATTTCCTCGTCTGGGATGATTTCACCCTTTGACTTTGGAATGGTTGTTTCCTCTGTATAAACCACGTTGATAGGCACCTGCTTCTTGATACTCTGGTCAAGTGAGATGAGTGTCTCAGTAGAATCGACACCATGAATACCCTGAATCTTACGGTTGAGGAGGTCCATAAGTTGTTCGTTGTCGCGAGCATAGAGCTTTACGAGCATAGTGTAAGGACCTGTTGTGTAGTGACATTCCACGATTTCAGGCACCTGTCTCAATTCTTCTACTACCTGTGCATACATAGAACCCTTCTCAAGCTTTATACCTACGTAGGTACAAGTCTTGTAACCTAAGCTCTTTGGGTTCACATGGTATCCAGATCCTGTGATTACGTTCATATCAACGAGTCGCTGTACACGCTGATGAATAGCTGCACGTGACACGCCACATACTGCTGCGACATCCTTGAATGGGATTCGTGCGTTGGCAGAGATAATTTCCATTATCTGCTTGTCAAGTTTGTCTATTTTTTCCATTTTTGTTTGGCTATATTATCAATTTGTAAGCAAAAGTATAAATTTTATTTTATATAACAAACAAAATACGCATTAAAATTACCAAGAGTAATAAAAATAGTTAATTATGCCATAAAAAGAAAAATGACAAGTCACGAGACTTGTCATTTTTCTTTTTTTACAGTTGTATGGTTGTGATTAACCATTATTACTTCGTGATTTCGAGAAGCTCGACCGTGAAGATGAGGGCTGAGAAAGGCTTGATGTTATTACCTGCGCCATTCTCACCATATCCGAGGTTGTATGGGATGTAAAGTTCCCACTTAGCGCCAACAGGCATCATAGTAAGAGCTTCTGTCCATCCCTTGATTACCTGACTTGGACGGAATGTGTTTGGCTCGCCACGCTTGTAAGAGCTGTCGAAAACAGTACCATCAATGAGACGACCTTCGTAGTTGACCTTTACATTATCGTTTCTTCCAGCACGTGCGCTCTTCTCGTCACCCTTTACGAGGACCTTGTACTGAAGTCCGCTTGGGAGAGTTACGACACCTTCCTTTGTCTTGTTCTCTGCAAGGAACTTCTCGCCTGCACGCTTAAGTTCGCCGTACTTCTTCTCATTGAGTTCAGCCTTACGCTTTGTCATGACTTCGTTGAGTTTATTGCCTGCATCCTCTGGAGTGATGTCAGCACCTTCAAAGAGTGATTCGAGCATGGCGTTAGCCATTATCTTTCTGTCGATAAGCTTGCCGTCCTCATCGTAGTAGTCCTTAGAAAAACGTGTGACCATCTGGCACAACTGGTTACCAATCTCCCAACCTGAGTTGATGGCATGAGTCTTCTGGTCGCTGTCATCTGTGTTGACACGGTTGAGGACTCCCTCTGCAAAGAGGTTGAGGTATGTAGAGTCAACCTTGAGATTGTTTAATACGTGCTGCTTGAGTCCTCTTGATGTTGCGATACCATAGATGTATGCAACAGAGTCGTCAGGCGTTACAAGGTCTGGCACAGATATTGTGACAACCTTGCCGTTCTTCTGAGTCTCGATAAACTCCTTAAGTTCCTGTGCCTGCTTTGCCTTGAACTCCTTAAGTTCCTGTGCCTGCTTAGCCTTTGCTGCCTTAGCGGCAGCCTTAGCAGCTGCAATGCTGTCCTTTGCTGACACCTGCGCATTTGCTACTGCTGAGGAAAATGCTATAAGTGAGAGAATTAATGCTTTTTTCATTGATTATTGATTTTTATTAAGTTTCAAAAGTTAACATTCAACTTTTACTTGTAGTTAAGTTGAAGTTAAAAAGGAGTTATATAGGAACTTTAAAAGACGTTTGACTGTACGCAAATTAGTTCGCAAAAACATTCGTCTTTTTAACTCCACTTTAACTTCATTTTAACTACGATTTAACTACACACAAGTTAAGCGTTAGCTGTACTTACAAAACTTGAATTAGTGAAAGTTAAATTGCCATTCAGAGATAATAGCTCCGAATGGCAATTATATATTATGTATCAAGTAAGTGCTTACTTAAGAACTTCGATTGTGAATACGAGTGTAGAGAATGGCTTGATCTGACCCATGTTCTTTGAACCGTAACCAAGTTCCTGTGGAATAGTAACCTCCCACTTTGAACCAGCTGGCATCATCTTGAGAGCCTCAATCCAACCCTCGATAACACGTGGATACTTCATATCAACTTCGAATGGCTCGTTTTCGCGGTTAGCTGTTGAATCGAATACTGTACCGTCAATGAGCTTACCCTCATAGAGAACCTTAACCTTGCTTGTATCTGTTGGGAGAGCACCTGTACCCTCTACGAGTACCTTGTACTGAAGACCAGACTTAGTAACCTGAACGCCTTCCTTCTTCTTGTTCTCTTCGAGATACTTGATACCAGCAGCCTTGTTGTCACCATACTTCTTCTCGAGGTTAGCATTCTGGATTGGCTCGAGGAGTGCGTTGAACTGTGTCATAGCCTCTTCAGATGTCATAGGAGCAGTACCCTTGAGACCGTCGATGAAACCTGCGAGGAGGTTGTTGACATTAACTGTCTTAGTAGAGTCGCCATCGTAAATCTCGTTAGAGAGACCCTTAGCCATCTGCTGAATCTGCTTACCTACCTCAAGACCCTTCATGTATGCATCCTTCTTAGGGTCAGCCTCGTTGACTGCGCCTTCCTTCATACCCTTGATGAACTCATCAAGATAAGTTGAATCTACGCCAAGCTGCATAGACATATACTGCTTAAGACCCTGTGACTGTGCTACACCGAGGTCGTAAGTGATTGAATCAACACCTTCCTTGAGGTCAGCCTTACCACTGTTTGAGCAGGCTGTGAATGACATGGCAGCAGATACTACGGCTGCCATCATAACGATTTTCTTCATTTTGGTTTATTTATGTTAGTTATAGTTTTTAGTTCGTGAATTTTTGAGTTATTAAGTTTATGAGTTCGTAAGTTTGCGAGTTTACAAGTTATTACGCTCTCAAATACTATGTCGTATGGCCTTTGGACATATGACAATAAAAACTTATAGTCACAAATTCGCCACAAAGTTAATCATAATATTATAAAGGTAAGGATTTAGAATGCTAAAAAATGCTAAATACGTTTCTATTCAACTTTATTCGTGCTCCTCCGAGGGTGGTAACGACACCTTTTTCTTCAAGTTCAAAGATTATTGCACTCACCGTTCCATAACCAAGACCCGTTTCGTTCACAACAAGGTTAATGGACTTGTCATCAAAACCTTTGAGGCAGTCCACTATCTTCTGTTCATCTTCAGTAAGCGCAGGCATTGCACTTGCAAAAAGGTCTTGCTGAACAGGTTTAGGAGCACACCACCCCATTGTCTTTACAAGCTCCTCGGCACTAATAAGAAGCTGTGCCTTGTTCTCTGCAATAAACTTGTTACATCCCGCACTACTCTCGTCAGATATCCTTCCAGGGAAGGCAAACACATCTCGATTGTAGGCATTGGCAAGGTTTGCCGTCACGAGTGAACCGCCATGACTTCCACTCTCCACCACAATGGTGCAATCGCTTATGCCTGCAACAATCCTGTTTCGCTTCAGGAAGTTGGACTTTTCTATCTTCGTGTTATGAATATACTCCGTCAGAATTCCCCCCTTGGCAATCATCTTACTTGCCGTCTCACGATGAACACTCGGATAGATTTTCTCAAGACCGTGAGCCACAACACCTATCGTACTCATATCGTTGGCTAAAGCCGCACGATGACAATGCACGTCTATTCCGTAGGCAAGACCGCTCACGATGACGGCATCAGGAACAAGAGCCTTGAGGTCGGCTACGAAAGACTTGCAGAGTTCCTTACCATACTGGCTACAGTTTCTTGTACCCACCATACTGATGATATGTTTTGCGTTGAGGTCAGCGTTACCACAATAATAGAGTATGATAGGAGCATCATCACAGTTC
>JAGCWG010000032.1 GCA_017961965.1 Bacteroidaceae bacterium
AGTGAGTATGCTACTGTCTTGTCGTGCTCCTCAAAGGTGTATTCGCAGATGTGCAACTCAAGTTTGTTGTACAGTTCCTTGAAGAAGCAGCGTCCCATGAAGTCGCCTTCGCTGATGATGATGGCATTCTCTGACGACAGCTGTCCGAGGTTGGCGAATGTAGGACCGAACATTGGGTGCGTGCTTACGTAGCGCATACCTGTCTTCTCGTAGTACTCCTTGAATCCTGTCTTCACGCTGCTGATGTCGCTCAGGATACATGTAGGTGGGAGGAGAGGAATAATCTGGTCAAAGACGGATAGTGTGTATTTGAGGCTTACGGCATTGAGGACAAGTTCTGGCTGGAATGCCTTTATCTCCTCTGGTGTCGTGAAGCGCTGGCAGTTGTATGTGAAGCGTAGTCGCTTGGCATCTATGTCATATACAGCCACATCGTGGTCGAAGGAAAGTAGGTCGGTAAAGAAACTGCCCATCTTTCCTGCTCCGAGTATAAGTATCTTCATAATGCCCCCCGACCCCCTAAGGGGGCGGCCATTCGGATTGTGGGGGGGAATGGTCTTGTTTTCGTGTTAGCCCCGAATTTGCATTCGTCCATTTGCCGGACGGTTGCCCCCTTCGGGGGTTAGGGGGCTTACTTATTGAGCACCTCCATCTGCTGCTTAACACTCTCCTCGTGGATTGTCTCGAATATCTGCTTGATGCACTCTGGGTCGATACCGCAGAGGGCACCCTGTGCTCCACGTTTCTCGAGAATCTCGTTGTAGCGGCTTGTCTGGAGGATGGTCATGCCGTGTTCCTTCTTGTACTGACCAATCTCACGGCTGATGCGCATACGCTTTGCAAGGAGATCCATGAGGTTGTTGTCTATCTCGTCAATCTGCTTGCGGAGGGCTGTGATGTTCTCCGTAGTAACGATTTCGTCGCGGATGACGAGGATAGAGAGTATGTAGTCGAGGATGTCTGGTGTAACCTGCTGGCTTGCGTCGCTCCATGCAGCATCAGGATTGCAATGGCTCTCCACGATGAGTCCGTCCATGCCGAGGTCCATTGCCTGCTGGCAGAGTGGTGCGATGAGGTCGCGTCGTCCGCCTATATGGCTTGGGTCGTTGGCGATTGGAAGGTTAGGAATACGGCGGTGAAGCTCGATTGGAATCTGCCACATCGGGAGGTTACGGTATATCTTCTTGTCGTAGCTTGAGAATCCGCGGTGGATGGCTCCAAGACGCTTGACGCCAGCTCCGTTGATACGCTCAAGAGCTCCAATCCAGAGTTCAAGATCTGGGTTTACTGGGTTCTTGACGAGTACAGGGTTCTCTATGCCGCGCATTGAGTCGGCAAGTGCCTGCATGGCGAATGGATTGGCTGTAGTACGTGCTCCTACCCAGAGGATGTCGATGCCATACTTGAGTGCAAGTTCCACGTGCTCAGGAGTGGCAACCTCAGTAGCTGTGAGCATTCCTGTCTCCTGCTTTACTGCCTGCATCCATGGGAGAGCCTTCTCTCCGTTACCTTCGAAGCCTCCTGGTTTTGTGCGTGGCTTCCATATTCCTGCACGGAACATGTGGCAACCCATTTCGGCGAGCTGTCTTGCTGTTGTTAATACTTGCTCCTCTGTTTCAGCTGAGCATGGTCCTGCGATGACGAACGGACGTTCGTTGTCACTTGGAAGTCCGAGTGGTAAGAGATCTAATTCCATATATTAAAGCCCCCTGCCCCCCAAGGGGGTGTCCATCCTGTTGGGGGTGGATGGTATGTGGTTTATACTTTGTTTCGTTGTGTTGGCAAATATACGTTTTTCTTAGAAACGAAAATTTAGAAAATTAAAGAAAATTATCTATTTTCTTATTTTTCCGCTTGTTGTGAACAATATGTGACGTATTTTGCAAATTGTTAGAATATTTTCTTTATTCTTTCGAGTGCTTCCTGCATCTTCTCATCCTTGGCGCAAAGGGAGATGCGAACGAAACGCTTACCGTTGCTGCCGAAGATGAAGCCCGGAGTGATGAACACCCTTCCTTCGTGAAGCACCTTCTCTGTGAGGTCTTCCACGTTGGCATACTTCTCAGGGATGCGTCCCCATAGGAACATTCCTTGCTGCTTAGGGTCGAAGGTGCAGCCGAGGGTTGTCATTATCTCCTCTGCTATCTTGCGACGTGTAGCGTAAGTGTGGATATTTGCCTGTGTGTGCCAATCCTCCGTGTTGTCGTAAGCCTGTGCAGCAGCGAGCTGAAGAGGACGGAACGTACCTGAGTCGATGTTTGACTTTATCTTCAGAATCCACTGAATGAATGTGCTGTTGGTTGCAATCATACCTACGCGCCAACCTGGCATGTTGTGTGACTTCGACATTGAGTTGAACTCGATGCAGCAATCCTTTGCACCTGGTACCTGAAGGATGGAGAGGTGCTCCTCCTTGTTGAGGATGAATGAGTATGGGTTGTCATTCACCACTACGATGTCATGCTTCTTGGCGAAAGCCACAATCTTCTCGTACAGCTCACGTGTTGCACGTCCACCAGTAGGCATGTTAGGATAATTCGTCCACATGAGTTTTACTCCGCTGAGATCCATCTTCTCCAGTTGGTCGAAGTCAGGTTGCCATCCGTTGCTCTCAAGGAGGTCGTAGTTGACAATCTGTTGTCCGAGAATCTTGCTGAGTGAAGTGTATGTAGGATAACCAGGGTTAGGCACGAGTACCTTGTCGCCCGGGTTGCAGAGTGCGAGAGTGACGTGGAGTATTCCTTCCTTGCTTCCGATGAGAGGTTGAATCTCCTTTGCAGGGTCAAGTTCCACTCCGTACCAACGCTTGTAGAAACGAGCCATGGCTGAACGGAGCTCAGGAATACCGATGGTTGGCTGATAGCCGTGTGCATCTGCCTTGCGTGCGTTCTCGCAGAGCACGTCGATTGTCTCTGGTGAAGGTGGCATGTCAGGCGAGCCGATGGCAAGCGAGATGATGTCCTTTCCTTCTGCATTTAACTGTGCTACTTCCTTGAGTTTGCGTGAGAAGTAGTATTCTGATACCAATTGAAGTCTTTCTGCTGGCTGTATCATAGGAGAGCCCCCCAACCCCCGAAGGGGGCGGCCGTCCGGTTTAGTGGGGGAGACGGCGGTTTTAATTGATAATTGACAATTGATAATTCTTAATTCAGAATGGATAATTTATAAATCTTAATTTTGAATTATGAATTCTTAATTCTGAATTATATTGTGCTCTTTCCTTCCTTATACTCTCCAAGTATCTTGAGTTGCTTGGTGAGAGGACGGGTGGCGTCTATGCTCTGACGATAGCGTGTGTAGTCGTCGTAGGAGACATCCACGTAGAACATATATTCCCATTCGCGTCCGATGATGGGGAGTGACTGTATCTTCGTAAGATTGATGTGATAGAATGAGAAGATGGACAAGACCTGTGAGAGAGAGCCTTCGTTGTCTTCGAGCGTGAAGACAATGCTTGCCTTGTTCGACTGTCGTGGGTTACAGAGAGTGTCCGCCTGCCATGGGTCGGCGAGGATGAGAAAGCGGGTGAAGTTGTGTTTGTTCGTTTCTATTCCCTCTTCGAGAATCTTCATTCCGTAGAGTGGTGCTGCAAACTTTGAACATATTGCGGCATGTCCTTGCAGCTGCTTTTCGCTTATTGCCTTGGCTGAACCTGCCGTGTCGTCTGTCTCCACAATCTTCATCTCTGGATGACGGTTGAGGAAGTCGCGGCATTGCATGAGTGCCACAGGGTGTGAATTCACCTCCTTGATGTCGTCCCAATCCTGTCCGGGGAGGCACATGATGGAGTGTGAGATGCGTAGTTTGTGTTCTCCCACAATCTGCATTCCGCTTTCGCGCAACAGCTCGTAGTTGTGAAGGAGCGAACCTGCTATGGTGTTCTCTATGGCTATTATGCCGACGACACCTGAGTCCTTCTTCATCTCGCTGAACACGTCCTCAAACGTCTTGCAGCAGATAAGCTCGATGTCCTCACCCTCGAAGTAGTGATGTGTCGCTACATCGTGGTAACACCCGATTTCTCCTTGTATTGCTATTCTTCTCATTATACCTTTATACTATATACAAAAAAATCCCGCTCGTATGAGCGGGATGAATTATTTCTTTTTACACCGATGTTATCTTGTTTTATCGTGCACATAGAATCCCGCTCTTACTTGTTGCTAAAGTAAAAGTAGTAATAAAAGTATGTGCCGTAAAATGATCTCATCTTTGTTCTTTTTTTCTTTGTTTTTGTTTCTTGTTGCAAAAGTAGTCATTCTTTGCTAATTGGCAAATAATTTTGAAAAAAAAGTGTGCAAAAAGCTTAATTTGGTGTTAAACTGTAATGAAAAACGCCCGAAACATAGATGTTTCAAGCGTTTTTGTACTGTTTTGTTGAATTTTGAAAGTTAAAATACAACTCTTGTTTCTTTACTCCTTGTATGATTGTAGTTTTGCACTAAAGTGCCAATTAGAAAAACAGTCAAGAAACAGAACAAAAACAAGAAAAAACATATTTTCTTATGTTTTCTTATGTTTTCTTTTGTTTTTCTAACTGGCCGCTTTGCGGCAAAAACAGCAATAGGGTTTTAGCCGTGCAGGTTGAATCAAATCTTCTTCTTGTACTGAAGTTTCTTGCTGTCGATGGAATTGAAATTTGTGGTTCCTCTGTGGAAGTTGATGCACTTACCCTTTAGTTCGATGTCGCCAGCACCCATTACTGTCACGTAGAGGTCGGTGCAATCCACTTCTACCTTGGCGTCGCCAGCTCCTGATATTGTGGTGTTGACTTTCTGTGCCTTCACGTTTGAGTCGATGTCTCCAGCTCCTGATATTGTGAATTCGGCTTTCTTGTTACAAGTAATCTTCTTTGAGATGAAGTCGCCGGCTCCATTGACATTGATGCAGAACTCGTCGCATTCAATCTTCTTGGCTTCCATATCGCCCGCTCCGTTGATGTTGATATTGAGTGCACCTTTTATATTATAATCCTCCTTGAAGTCGATGTCTCCGGCACCATTGATGTGTACGTCGTTTATCTCTGGATGTGAGAGGTTGAGCGTAATCTTAGGAATGGTGAGACGATTGTTGTACTCCTTCTTCCTGCTGATGATGAGTGTGCTGTCCTTCACCTTTATCTCGTATGCCTCGATGGCATTCTCGTTGCCGTGTGCCACAAGGCTTATGCTGTCACTCTGTGTGAAATCGACGTTGCAACCGCCGTTGATAAGGATGGCGTTGAATTGCTGGTCAGTGTTTATTGTCTTGTCGATCACTTCGCCCCATTTGCCTGAGTCGCGGTAGCCGTCAGCGTCTTCTGAGCCGTTCAATATAAGTTTGATGTCGTGGGACGACATTCCGCATGATGTTGTCATTACAGCGGCTACGGCTATCGTTGCTGCTGAAAGGATTGTCTTGAGTTTCATGATGTCTGTAGTTTTGTGATGTTAATTCTTTGTTGTTAGCTTTTGATTATGTGTTTTTGCCGCCAAGCGGCCAATTAGAAAAACAAAAGAAAACATGTTTTTTCTTGTTTTTGTTCTGTTTACTTCCCGTTGGTCAGTGAGAAAAGTTCTTTAAGGTTTTTCTAATAGGCACATTGTGCAAAAACTATAGTCGTGTCGCTTAAACTCTTAACTCTTAATTATGAATTAAGAATTATGAAGTTTCCTGAGTTCTTCCACGAGTTCTTCAGGGCTGATGCTGAGGGTTTGCATCTTGCGGTTCAGCTCAGGTATGAAGTCCTCGAAGAAGTCTTTCTTGCGCATGGCGAGGATTGCCTCCTTTGCGCCTGTAGATACGAAATAGCCGAGTCCTCGCTTGGTGAAGATGATGTCCTGATTCTGTAGCCAGTCGTATGTTCGCATGCAGGTGTTGACATTCACCTCGACGATTGACGCATATTCCCTTACGGATGGGATGCGTTCCTCCTCCAGGTATTTACCTTGGAGAATCTCGTCGCAAAGATAATCTGCTATTTGTAAATATATTGCTTTGTTGTCCTTAAAATCCATAAAAATACTGTTTATTTGTTCCAACCGCTCGTGATTTGAGCCTTTTTGTAAAGTTTGTAGCTCAACCAGAAGTAGAGTACTGTGAGAAGGTAGTTGAGTATTGCTACGATGTTGACTGATGCCTTGACGTAGGCAAGTGCTTCCTCTCCTGAATTGATCTGGATTGAATCGTTCTCTGCAAGGCTCTTGATGATGAATATCGCAATGATTGTGAGTATTGACATTGAGAACTCAAATGTGATGTACGTTAGGATGATGTTGTACTTATACTTGATGGCGTTGCCAAGTACGAAGAAAGCAAATCCTGACACTGACATTGCGATTGACATGAATCGTATTGCGCTGAGTAATCCTTGCATTTCCTCCATGTCAGCCAAGCTTGTGCCGTTGACGTATGTGTAGCGGAATGACATGAGCTCATAGATGGAGTAGATGATTGAGTTCTGATATTCCAAAGGATGGAAGATGAGGTTGAGCAAGGCGTTCAAGGCATCAGAGCATACGAGGCTGAGAATGATAGCCAGTGTGCCTCCTATTATCACCAAGCCAAGATGCCAAGCGTACTTCTCAAGGTTTGTGGCTGGGAGGGTAAGTTCGGATATTCTTCCCTGCTTGTTGCGAAGGTTGTGGAACGCGCATCCTGCGAAGATGACGTGCATGATGCCCGTGAACATAATAAGTACAAGGGCAGTAATGGTCACATCCTTGTATGACCAAAAGTCTTGTAGCTGTTCTATGTCTATACGATGGAAAGCGTTTGCCATCAACCAGCGGCCGAAGAATGCAACGAATGCTATTCCCGTTGAGCCGAAGATGCAGATGAGCGCCATCGTGCGGTAGAATGACTTGTTTATGATGAGGTCGTAGCGACCGAAATTTAAGAATCTTTCTTTATTGAAGTCCATAATGCTTTTATAATTTTGAATTAATTCAAGTTTAGCTTGTAGTTAAATTGTAGTTAAAATGGAGTTATATAGGAAGTTAAAAAGACGTTTGATTGTTTGCTGTTTTTAGAAGAACGAAAATTTAGAAAATTAAAGAAAATTTCTTATTACATTCTTCGTAAAAAATGATAACGAAAACAAGAGAAAATGAGAAGAAACAAATTTTACCTTCGGTGAGAAAAGTTCTTTAATTTTCTAAATTTTCGTTCTTCTAAAAACAGCAAACAATCAAACGTCTTTTTAACTTCCTATATAACTCCATTTTAACTTCAATTTAACTACAAGCTAAACTTGAATAAAACATTAACTAATTAAACAATAAAAACAACTATGACACTTTGGATTATTATTGGAGTAGTAGTGCTTCTTGCACTCTGGGCAGTATCAATCTACAATGGACTTGTACGCCTTCGTAACAATCGTGAGAACGCTTTTGCAAACATCGACGTTCAGCTCAAGCAGCGTTATGACCTCGTGCCTCAGCTCGTAAGCACAGTCAAGGGTTACGCTACACATGAGAAGGACCTTCTTGAGAAGGTTACCGCTGCACGTTCTGCTGCCATTAACGCAACAAGCATCAACGACAAGATGGCTGCTGACCAGCAGCTTACTAATGCTCTTGCTGGTCTCAAGGTATCTGTTGAGGCTTATCCTGACTTGAAGGCTAACCAGAACTTCCTCCAGCTTCAGGGCGAACTCTCTGACATAGAGAACAAGCTTGCTGCTGCACGTCGTTTCTTCAATGCTTCAACTCGTGAACTCAACAACTCTGTACAGACATTCCCTAACAACATCCTTGCTGGTATGTTCGGATTCCAGAAGGAGCCTATGTACGAGATTGCTGCAAGCGAGCGTGCAGCTGTTGAGGCAGCACCAAAGATTGAGTTTTAAGGCAGGCCCCCTACCCCCCCAAAGGGGGCAGCCGTGCGGAACAAAGTGAAAGACTGATTTAGTTTACAAATCTAACAAAAATAACTTTTAGCCCCATCGACCCGGAGGCCGCCCCCTTTGGGGGTCGGGGGGCTTCAAATTATGAAGTACATCGGTTTACAATCACAGATTGACACCAACAATAGAAATAGTATCTTGTTGCTCTTGTCGTTCCCTTGCATCCTGTTGGGAATGTTGTGGGTGTTCTTTGCACTCATAACGGGATTCTCTGGCAGTTCGGGGTATGATGAATACGGCCAGGCAACCTTTGACCCTACATGGGCAAACGAGTTGTGGCTTGAGTACATGCCTTGGGTTGTTGGTGGTGTGGGAATATGGTTCATCATTGCCTATTTTGCCAACACGTCGATGATTCAGATGGCAACGGGTGCCCGTCCTGTCACACGCAAGGAGAATCCACGTGTTTACAACATCGTGGAGAACCTCTGTATTGCTGGCGGAATGGACATGCCTAAGATTAACGTCATTGATGACCCTCAGCTCAATGCCTTTGCAAGTGGTATCAACAAGAATACCTACACGGTGACAGTCACGACAGGTATCTGCAACCGACTCAATGACGAGGAGTTGGCAGGTGTCATTGCTCATGAGCTTACGCACATCCGTAACAATGACACCAAGGTACTCATCATCAGTATTGTCTTCGTGGGCATCATTTCCACTGTGCTCAATGTCCTTACCAATGTTGTGTTCCGTATGTTCCTCTATGGAGGCGGTGGTTCACGCAACAAGAAGAATGGTGGCGGTGGTGTTATGATTGCCATCCTTGTTGGCATCGTGTGTTGTGCAATAGCTTATTTCTTCACGCTTCTCACTCGTTTTGCCATCAGTCGTAAGCGTGAGTTCATGGCAGATGCTGGAGGTGCAGAGCTTTGTGGCAATCCTCTTGCCCTTGCAAGTGCTCTTCGCAAAATAAGCAACGACCCTGCTCTTGGCGAGGTTGACCGTGAGGATGTGGCTCAGCTCTTCATCATCCATCCAGAGAAGCTCCATCAGAGTTTCCTCGATAGCTTCAGCTCCCTCTTCAGCACTCATCCTGACACCAAGGAACGCATACGCATACTTGAGCAATTTTAGCCCCCGAACCCCCGAACTTAGCGAAGCGGTCTCACTGACCGCAGGGAAGTAACGGGCGGCCGTTCGGGACATTGCGACAAAGGTGTTAGCTATTATGCGATTTTTTCATGAGTAGAATATCTCATGCAATTACGAACCTTTCGCTCATCGAAGCCATCGACAATAGTCTTGTTAAAAGGAGGTTATAGTTACCTTTTCTGGTGACTATAGCCTCCTTTTGTTTGTTGTGCTAATTATAATGTTGATGGAATTCTTGTAGGATTTATCTTGACATCTGTACCGAAGATTGATTGTGTTGCCTTAGGAAGTCCTGTTCTTGTCCATACCTCGGTCAATTGTCTTCCTTTGTCATCGGTAAAGCTGATGGAGAAAGCATCATCGTTGAGCCATTCAATCTTGCAGTTGTGGTCTCTCTCAATGATTTGAGTGTTACTCTTTACGTCCAATGTCCAGTAGAAGAATGTGCCACCAATGGTAAGGAGCATGTCCTTCTCTCCATATATTTTATACATTGGCATTGATGGTGTCTGTATTATTTCCACTCCTGCAACAGTTCCCTTTGTTCCTACAAGTCCCCAGCAACCAGAAAGCTTGTGCTTGGCAGGCTTATCCTTCATCTCAAGAAGGCTGATTGAACGTGCCATCTTTG
>JAGCWG010000349.1 GCA_017961965.1 Bacteroidaceae bacterium
AAAACATTACCTTTGCACCCTTGAAAACTATGGGATAGTTTTGATGTTTTTATTATTAACGGAGTAACATCATTTTACTCCCCAAAAACATTAACAAACAAATGATCAAAAAACAAATGAGATTCAAGGCAGAGCGTATCTGCTGGCGTCAGTTTACACGTAAGCACGATGCAATATTCCGCAGTCTCGGCAAGGAAATGAGCATCGGAATACTTAGTGTATCTACCCTACTCTTTGCAACTCCAGACACAGCTGCAGCAAAGATGGCTATCAACGCTGAGAGCCACAACGCAACAGACAAGAGTATCGAGGAGATGGCGGAGACAGATATCGATTCGCTCATAATGCTTGAAGGTACTGAGGTGGTCGCTTCACGCGCACCTATACCTGCTGACAAGGCGGTACGCCTTGTACAAGTAATTAACCACAAAGAGATTGAAGCAAGTTCCGCTCAATCAGTCAATGACCTGCTCAAACTATCCGCAGGCGTGGATGTACGCCAAAGAGGCGGTTTCGGAATTCAGACGGACATTGGCGTCAACGGCGGTAATAGCGACCAGTTAACGGTGTTGCTCAATGGAGTGAACATCACAAATCCACACACAGGACATCTAACAGTAGATCTCCCAGTCAATGTTGATGATATAGAGAGAATAGAGATTCTCGAAGGCGGTGCGAGCCGAGTATATGGTTCGAGTGCCTTCAGTGGAGCCATCAACATTGTTACGCGTGCAGAGAAGAAAAATTCCGCGAATGCCCACCTTGCGGCAGGTTCTTACGGCACATGGGGAGGCAACGCTAATGGTACTATCATTAGCAAAAATTTCAACAACAGGGTTTCCGCAGGACACACAGAGAGTGACGGAAACTGTAACAACGATTTCATCAAATCAAATATCTATTGGCAAGGAGCATTTAGTTCCACCCTACTTGACGTAAAGGCTCAAGCAGGATTCAGCACCATGAACTATGGCGCCAACACCTTCTATGGTACTGGTTCAAAGACCCAGTACGAGGAGAACCGTCGTATCATTACCTCCATACAAGCAGAGTATAAGGGTAAGGTACACATCCTGCCACAGGTATATTGGAATCGTTCGCTTGACCACTATGTATGGACACGCAGTAATCCTGAAGCTTATCAGAACTTCCACCAGACCAACGTATATGGTGCAAACATCAACGCCCACACCACATGGGCGCTTGGCAAGACTGCCATTGGATTTGAGTACAGGAGCGAGAATATACTAAGTACACGCCTTGGCAAGGAAATACAGGATGGCAAGTCATATAAAGTACCCAATCATGATGAATACTACAAATACAAGGATTCAAGAAGTAACTATGGTTTATACCTTGAACATGACATACTTCTTGACAACCTAAGTATCTCACTTGGTGTACTTGCCAACAAGAACACCTCCGTGGATGGAGGAATGAGACTATACCCTGGTATAGATGTATCATGGGAAATAGCAGAAGGCTTAAGAGTCTATGGTTCTTTCAACCAGAGTCTCCGTACACCTACATTCACAGACCTTTACTACGATGGCCCTGGCCTTAAAGGCTATGCAAACCTCAAGCCTGAGAAGAGCACAGATTATTCCGTAGGCATTAACTACCGCAATAGGTTCATAAGTGCACAGTTGAAAGGCTTCTATCGTAAAGGCACAGACATGATTGACTGGGTAAAGGTAAAGGGCGAGAACATCCACACCACGGCAAACTCCGACATTGATGACATAGGTGCAGAGGCATTGGTACGTCTCAACTTCGCTAATGAGTATGGTGTTAAGAGTTTCATCCAGAACATCACATTCAGCTATTGTTACAATTACAAGTATAGGGTAAACGAGGAGCAAGCTGAACTGTATGTATCACAACTACAGTTCCTTCGCCACAAATTCGTCACTTCGCTCAACCATCGTATTGTAAGCCATCTCACAGCACAGTGGGACTTCACGCTCAAGAGCAGGAATGGAGAGTTTTTCAATGCCATAACAGAGACTGAACAGAAGTATGGAACATTCACGAACCTTGACATGCGCATCAACTGGGCAGAGCCAAAGTATGACATCTACGTCAGTCTTAACAACGTACTCAATCGTAAATACTTTGACATAGCCAATGTAGAGCAACCAGGTCTCTGGGTCATGGGTGGAGTGAAAATTCATTTGTAATTTCCACAGGTAGTTACCCATTTTAACTATTAAAAGTTTAGTTAAGATAGAAAATTATATTAAATCAGCGACAAAATTATCCCAATAGTATGAAAAGAATGCCAGTTTGGCATTCTTTTCTTTGTTTTTTCGTACCTTTGCATCCGAATAGTAAATTCAGCAATTATCATGCAATCGCTTAGACATAAGATTTACATCTTTTTGACGCTGTTACTTTTGACACCAACAACATTGGTGGCAGTAGGTATGGGTAGCAACATAACAGGAAACAAGAAATATACCATCTGTCTTGACGCTGGACACGGTGGCAAGGATCCTGGTTGTGTCGGTTCAAACAGAAACAACAGGGAAAAAGACATTGCCCTTGCAATAGTAAAGGAGGTTAAGCGACTCCTCAAGGCTAACTGCTCAGATGTAAAGGTTGTCTGCACACGCGAAACAGATATATTCCATGAACTCGGTCGTAGAGCAGAGATTGCCAACAAGGCAAAGGCCGACCTATTCATCTCAGTACACGTGAACGCCGTTCCACGTAGTTCTGTCCACAAGCCCAAGGGCGTACAGACATATACACTCGCCCTACGAGGTGCAAGCAAGAACCTCGAAGTGGAAAAGAGGGAAAACAGTGTTATCGCACTTGAGAGTGGAAAATACTATGATGCCTACAACGGTCTCTCAGCCGAGATAGAGATTATGCGTGAACTCATGCAACAGCGCAACATGGAAGAGAGTGTCAATTTCGCCAAGATTGTACAAGGCGAGATGGTAAACGGAGCTGGAAGAAAAGACCTCGGTGTCCAGCAAGGTAACTTTGCCGTACTCCGCCTCTCATATATGCCGAGTGTACTTCTTGAAGTAGGCTTCCTATCAACGGAGGAAGAAGAGCAGTTCCTTATGTCAAGCGAAGGACGCAACATCATGGCACGTTCCATCTACAACGCCATCATCAAGTACAAGGCAAAGATAACAGGCGTTAATTCATCACTCGTACCTGTAGGAACAACAGACAGCAAGAGTAGCCAAAAGTCCGATGAGGTAACAATCGAGACTGAAGAGACAACAACTCCAACTTCTGTCAAAGCAGCTAAGCAGACGGTAACCCCAGCTAAGCAGGCCACCACTCCTACAACAGTAAAGACAACAAGCACACCAGCCAAGACAACTGCACAGGCAAGCACAGTCACAGCAGATGCAAACTGCACAGTCTTCAAGATTCAAATATCATCAGGCTCAACAGACCTGAAGGAGACAGACAAACAGTTCAAAGGCTACAAGATAGAGAAGTATAAGGACGGCAACAAGTTCAAGTATTTCTATGGGGCATCAACCGACTACGAACAAGTCCGCAAGACAAAGAACGATATAAAGGCGGACTTCCCAAACAGCTTCATCGTTGCATTCAAGAACGGTCAGCAGGTTGATGTCATCCCAGCAATAGAAGAATGGAAACAAGGTAAAAAGAAATAAAGAAACAAAACGACATGATTTTTTTAACAAAAGAAGTTAAGATTGGATTAACAGCCATCGTGGCAATCATCATCATCTATTCAGGAATCATATTCCTCAAAGGATTACAGATATTCAGCAATGACGAATACTACTTTGTTGAAATGAAGACTGCCAGTGGCATCACACCCGGTGACGAGGTTCTCGCCAATGGTGTTAAGGTCGGAATCGTCAAGACTGTATCATTTGTCCCAGAAAAGCAGAATATACTCGTACAGATTAATATTGATAAGGAAATTAATATTCCTGTAGGTACAACTGTAAACATATCAAAGGAAATGCTTGGTTCACCAAAGATGAACCTCGTACTTGCAAACAATAGCGGAAGTTACCTCAAGAGTGGCGACATACTCACCGCAGAACCTACCATAGACCTTATGGAGACAGCAGCAGGATTAATTCCGCAGATTCAGACCTTGATACCAAAACTTGACTCCATCCTTACTGGCGTAAACCATCTTGCTAACGACCCTGCACTTGCACAGTCACTTCACAATCTTGAGTATGTGACAAACAATCTCAAGACCACGACTGACAACATGAACAGTCTCCTCGGCAAAGATGTACCACGTCTCATGACTAAGGCAAACAATATCTGTACAAATCTTGAGGGAACAACAAACAAACTCAATCAGGTTGATATTGTAGGCATTGCCAACAGCGCACAGGGATCATTAAACAATGTCCAGAGTATAACAGCAAAGCTTAACACTTCGCTCAGCGACAAGAACTCATCCCTCGGAATGTTGTTGAATGACAACAATTTTGCACTTCACCTTGACTCAACTGTAATGAACGCATCACGTCTTCTCGAAGACCTGCGCGCGAACCCAAAGAGATACGTCCACTTCTCTCTCTTCGGAAGGAAATAAGTGACGAAAAAACTTGGTACGTTTTAACCACATAATTATAGGTTGCTTACTCAACATACCAATTTAAAATATAACTATCATTATAATTCCGTTCCTAACAGAACTGGCAACATACAAAAGGCAGAGTCTAAACATAAGTTTCAGAATCTGCCTTTTATTATATATATATCATTTTGCATAATAAAAGATGTCAAAACAGTGTACAAACAGTTTCTTTTTTGGATATACAAATAATTAAATTTTGTATAAATAGTATTTATTTCAAAAAGTTCTTTGTGGACATTGTAAATTTGATATAATACAAATAGATAGAGGAGAAAATTATCACAGAACAATTTTTGTAGTTGGTAAGCAAGCACAAAGTTAACATTCTCTTTTTCATATAGAACAATTTTGTTGCAATAATACAAATATCCAAAAAAGTTCTTTTTTGCAAAAGGCTGAAATCAAGAATTGTAATGCTTCGATATTAAAAAAACGAGAAGAAAAATATTTGGAGATTAAAATAATTTTTCGGAACTTTGCACTCGTAAACGAATTTAATGAAATATACTTTTTAACCAACAAAACATAATGGAACAGGACCCACAAAAAATTTGGGAGCAATGTCTCAACTTTTATAAGGAGAACGTAACTCCCGACCAGTATAATTGCACTTTCGCTTATACGAAGCTTGAATCGTATAAGGATGGTACTCTTATACTCGACGTGCCTTCTGCATTCATTCGTGAGATGTTGGAAAAACAGTTCCAAGGACTAATGCGAAAGAGTTTCAAGAAGTACTTCGGCAATGAGCATATTCAGCTCTACTACCGAATACTTATTGACAAGACTTCGCACACAGGACTTATCGAGCATGAGACACCTCCTGCCCCAGCAATCAATGGGAGAGCGGAAAGGCCAGCAAACGAGACTCCAGACGAGATGATGGCGCCTGCTGTGCAGGATCTCGATTCACAACTGAAGAAGGAATATAACTTCGACAACTATATAGAAGGTGAAAGCAACCGACTCGCGCGTTCTGTCGGCGAGGCTATTGCCAAGAACCCAGCCCAGACATTCAATCCGTTCTTCGTGTTCGGTCCTTCGGGTTGTGGAAAGACACACCTTATAAATGCAATAGGTCTCCGAACAAAGGAGTTGCATCCACAACTACGGGTATTATACCTTAGTGCACATCTGTTTACAGTTCAGTACATGGATGCGACGCGTAACAATAAGATAAACGATTTCATTGGTTTCTACCAGACAATCGACGTTCTCATTCTCGATGACATACAAGAGCTGTCAGGTAAGAAAGGTACGCAGAATGCTTTCTTCCACATCTTCAACCATCTCCAGATGAACAACAAGCAGATCATCCTTGCTGCCGACCGACCACCTGTTGCAATCGAAGGACTTGAAGACCGTCTCCTCACTCGATTCAAATGGGGACTTCAGGCAGAAATTGAGAAACCAACAAAGAAACTGCGTTTCTCGATTCTCAACGCTAAGGTCAAGAAGGAAGGGCTGAGCATTCCAGAAGATGTCATCAATTACATCACAGAAAACGTGGACGAGAGTGTACGAGACCTTGAGGGAATAATCAATTCGCTCCTCGCATTCTCTATCGTATATAAATGTGAAGTCAACATGAAGCTTGTCAACAAGGTTATGCCTCGCTTTGTAGAAGTAAAGGAAAAGCAGGAGATAACACTTGACAAGATTATGGAGACAGTATGTAACCACTACAACGTGACACCAGAAGATCTCTGCTCACGTAACCGTAAGCAGAAGATTGCACTCGTTCGTCAGGTGGCTATGTACATCGCAAGCGAACACACAAATCTCTCCAACGTACAGATAGGTTTGAACCTCGGCAACAGAAATCACGCCACAGTTATTCATGCCATCAATCAGGTCAAGAACCTGTTGGACGTAGATGAAAAGATTCGCGTGGACATCAGCACTATCGAGGACATACTCAGTAAATAAGAAAGTTTTTTAGAATATATCCAATTCAAAAATAATGTAGAATCCGCTGACTCCAGTTAAGGACAGCGGATTCTTAGGTTTTTGTAAGTTCGTAAGTTTGTAAGTTTTTGAGTTTGTGAGTTTGTAAGTTCTTATTTTTTGTTTTCACGGAAAGGACACATGCTTGGAACTAATAAATAATCACGAGCCAAATAACTCAGAAACGTTTTCACGCATAAACTTAAAAACTCAAAAAAACAAAAAACTCACACCAGCGAAAACTAAAAAACCTAAAAACTCAAAAACTTACAAACTCACAAACTTAAAAACTTAAAAACTCAAATGAAGATAATACTTGACAGTGTTCGCATATATGCTTTACACGGTGTAATGCCACA
>JAGCWG010000350.1 GCA_017961965.1 Bacteroidaceae bacterium
AATGATTGTATTGATTAATGATGTAGGTTCAGCATCTAAAATAAATGAGTGTAGTGACTCCTACTCGATTGTTTTTAGATGTTGAAGATACGCAGTAGGCGGTGCAAGGATTGTTTAAATAATTATGCACACCTACTTATCATTTAATTGTTCACGTTCTTGGGCAAGCGCATCTTTCTTCTTTAGTGCGACATGAAGACCGCAACAGATGATGACGTATATCCCCATGTTTGGAAGGTTCTCCGTCCAGCTATTCCAAGTAATTCCGTAGTAGATATAAAACGCCATGCCCACACAGAAGAAGGCTATTGGCATCCAAATATATTTCTTCATTTCTATTTTTCTTGTTTTTTATAATGACGAACTTCAATAAGTCTTGAAGGATGCTTTCGAATTATGCTTTTTCGTTGTTGCGCTTGACTATCGTACGACCGACAAAGATGCCAACAATACAGATGGTGAAGACAAGTCCGCCAATAATACCTGTTGTTGCCTCATAAGCGAATCCCTCAGGAGCGATGATGATGTACGAAGAGCATATCAGAGTCATCCAGCATGCAGGAACGAATGTGCAAAGCCAACCGAATTTGTACAGGCCCGTTCTTTCCTTGCAGAACCGATAGAGCCACAGCGTTACAGCCCAAAGGGTGAAGACAGACAATGTCTGGTTGAACCAAGCAAAGTAGCGCCACAAGATTGAGAAATCGACACACATAAGTATTCCTGCGATAACAAAGATAGGGATAGACAGTATAAGTCGCTTGTATATCTTGTTCTGCTTATAATGCATAAAGTCCGCAGCAATAAGACGTGCACATCTGAATGCGGTATCGCCACTTGTTATTGGTGCTGCAACCACACCAAGCACAGCAAGTACAGCACCGACTGTACCGAGCCACGTTGAACAGATGGCGTTGACAAGCACTGCAGGATTAGGATTGCTCTCACCGCCGTTGGTCATTACCGCCCATAGCTTCTCGTATGGGGTAGCGTCGCCATTCATTCCGAACTTGCTCACATCAAAGGCATCGGCAAACTTGATGGCTGCAGCAGCCCAGATAAGTGCCACAAGACCCTCCGTAATCATCGCACCATAGAAGATTGGACGGCCATATTTCTCGTTCTGAATGCAACGAGCCATCATAGGACTCTGTGTTGCATGGAATCCACTTACCGCACCACAGGCAATGGTGATACAGATGCCTGGGAACAACGGTATGGCGCTATGAGGATGATGGTTGGAGAACGCTTCTGTGATCTCTGGCATAGAACCACTCTGGGTAAAGATACCCATTGCCACACCTACCGCCATGATGAGAAGTGCTACTCCGAAAACTGGATAAATCTTACCTATGAGCTTGTCAACAGGAAGAAGAGTGGCAAGTATGTAATATGCGAATATGATGACTATCCAAATGAGACTCTGATTGAACCAAGTCGCTCCATCGCATATATTGGCAAGGAGACCTGCTGGTGTAGTCACGAACACAGCTCCAACGAGAATCATGAGAATGAGTGAGAGAACACGCATCACGACACGTGCTGATGTGCCCAGTTCATCACCTACAATCTCAGGAAGACTTGCTCCATTCTTGCGGATACTAATCATACCGCTCATGTAGTCATGTACCGCTCCTCCGAATATACATCCAAGCACAATCCAGAAATATGCTGAAGGACCAAACAGAATGCCCTGTATTGCACCAAAGATAGGTCCTGTGCCTGCAATGTTGAGGAATTGTATCAGAAAGACCTTCCATGTTGGCATTGGAATGTAATCTACACCATCGTTCGAAGTGAAGCAAGGAGTCTTGCGCATTGGGTCGCAGCCAAACACTTTATCTACGAGTGTTCCATAAAAAGCGTACCCCATCACCAGCAAAAATACTGAAATGATAAATGTGTACATGATTGTTGACTTTTTAGTGTTTTAATGTGTTTCGTTTTGTTGTTTTTAACACACATCTAAGATAAATATGTAATTAATTGGCGCAAAATTACTAATTATTTGTTATCTTTGCAAGCAAATTTTAAGTTTATAATGAAATATAATAGCATCAGATTGATTTTGCTTGCTTTTGGTCTTATGCAAATGACATTGGCAAGTGCACAGAAAACGATATTCTCGTATAACAATCCACAGCCGCTTCACGAAGTCCGCGCTGTATGGCTCACTACAAAGCAAAGCCTCGATTGGCCTAAGACTAAGGCAACAGACGCAAAGAGCATCGAACAACAGAAACAGGAGCTTAGGAACATCCTCGATGACCTAAATTACATCCACATCAACACAGTCATTCTCCAGACACGAATAAGGGGTAGCGTAATCTACCCTTCAAAATACGAGCCTTGGGATGCTTGCCTCACAGGTACACCGGGTAAGAATCCTGGCTATGACCCACTTCAATTCTGTATCAACGAATGTCATGCACGAGGTATGGAGTGTCATGCATGGGTCGTATCCATTCCTCTCGACAAGCAAAGCACACAACGTTCGTATGGCGACGCATCAGTAACCAGCAAGCGACCTGACCTTTGCCGCACGTCAGGCGATGATATGTTTATGCTTCCTGGCAATCCTGCCACAGCTGATTACATTGCTGATATCTGTCGTGAGATAACGGAGAAATACGACATCGACGGTATCAGCCTTGATTACATCCGTTATCCTGAGAGCCTTTACAAGTTCTCTGACGACGACCTCAAGGGAGAGACTACAAAGAGTACTTCGGCTTGGCGTCGCGACAACATCACACGTATTGTACGTGCCGTTCACAACAAGGTAAAGGCTGTGAAGCCTTGGGTAAAGCTCAGCAGTAGTCCTATAGGTCGCTACCGTAATCTAAGGAGCAACCCTACACCTGGATGGAACTGCATGGACGGAGGCTATCAAGATCCTGTCGCTTGGCTCAAGGAAGGCATACAGGATATGGTTTTCCCAATGATGTATTGGAAGGGAGAGAACTTCTACAGAAGCTTGTTCGACTGGGCAGAGAACTCGCACAAAAGACCAGTGTGTCCGGGGCTTGGCATCTATTTCCTTGACCCAAAGGAGTCAAACAACAATCCTTGGGACATAAATGATGTGCGTGCAGAGATGTTTGCATCACGCAATAGGGAAATGGGCGGAGTTGCCCTCTACCGCAGCGACTTCCTCACACGTGGCTGTGGCGGTCTCTTCGACTGTTGCTATGAGGAGTTGTTCATGTACCCTTCACTCACGATAAGAATGACGTGGGAGGGTGACACCATTGCACCTTCAAAGCCTCAGAACATGCACTTCACGGCAAGCCGACTGACATGGGATGCCTCCACAGATTACTATCCTTCATCCGTGGCCATTCCTACGTCGGCCCACAACTACGTGACATACAACATATATGGTTCAGACCATCAACCTGTTGATACGCGCAAGGCGGAGAATCTGCTGTGTACACGAGTTATGTCAACAAGTTTCAATATCGAGAACATATCGGCGACTAAGAAATACTTTGCCGTGACAGCTGTTGACCGTTTCGGCAACGAAAGCGAAGCTGCAATTGGAACGTATGACGGAAAGGATGTGTGTCGTAATCTTGACGTCCGCAGTCTCATCATGAATACGTTCCAGACAGCCATACCGGTCATGCCAGAGTTGGATTTAACTGCGTATGATCCATCCAAGTACGATTCAGAGACAGAATTTGACCTGAGCAATCTCGATATGAATAATGCGATAATTACCAATCGCGGTGCATCGGAGAAGTTCCGCCCACGTGAACGCCTTGTGCTTGTGCCGAAGAGACAGAATAGCATCATAGACGAAG
>JAGCWG010000351.1 GCA_017961965.1 Bacteroidaceae bacterium
ACATCATCATAGAGTACAAGGGTAAGTGGTACCTATTCCAACACGATAGTGTACCATCGGGTGGTAAGTCATTGCTCCGCAACCTCAAGGTATGCGAACTCACATACAATGAGGACGGAACAATCCAGACAATCGAGGGTATTGACGAGTAATTTGTGTTGAAGTAAGTATTTGTTAAACATAACGATGGAAATCGTGTAACATGGTGTAAACTACCTGTTACACGATTTTTTTTGTAATATTGTTAAAAAAGGTAAATTTGTATCGTGTAATAATAGGCAAAACACCGAGTACGGTGTTTGTGGGATAGAAAACAACTAACAATACTTATATCAAAAATGAAAACTAAACCTGTACATCGAAAGAGTCTTGCCTTTGCGGCAGGATGTGCTATGCTCGCGATGGGGCTTATGTCTTCATGTGATGGTTATGACTTGGCAGAGACTACACCTGATTGGTTAGGCTCAAGTGTGTATGACTATCTGAATGATGACGGCCACTACACGAACATGGTTAGACTGATTGACGACCTGAACTACAAGGATGTCCTTGCTAAGACAGGTAGTAAGACGCTCTTCGTTGCAAACGATGATGCGTTTAACCGTTTCTACCAGACAAACACATGGGGTGTGAAGAAGTATTCCGACCTCACGTCTGCCCAGAAGAAACTGCTTTTGTTCGGTAGCATGATTAACAACTCTTGTCAGGTGGCTTATCTGTCAAGTTCACAGGCATCAAGCGAGAATGCCCTTCCTGTTGAGGGCGACTGCATGCGTCGTCTCACAGCTGTGTCACAGTTTGATTCCGTTCCTGTGCTCACTCCTGACAAGATGCCGGACAATCCTTACTGGCAGTACTACAAGGATAACAAGAAGTCAATCCCTTGTTTCCTTGACCGTACCACTCCTCCGATGGTACACTTTATAGAGGCTTTCCTTACAAACAAGCTTATCACAAATGATGACTGCAACTTCCTCTTCAACTACAAGGGCAATCGTCAGGCTGGCGATGCCAATGTGAATGGTATCAATATGATACGTCCAAATGTCAAGTGTTCCAATGGATTCGTTCACGAAATGGAGGATGTGCTCACACCGCTGCCTAACATGGCTGAACTTATCAACCAGAAGGCTCACGTGTCACAGTTCTCACGTCTCCTTGACCGTTTCTGTGCTCCATACTATGTGGGACAGGACTTGACTAAGGAATATAACCGTATCTACAAAACTGAAGTAGATTCTGTATTTGAGAAACGTTATTTCTCAAATCGTTCACAGGGTAACGAGGCTCTCGACCTTACTCCACAGGAAGGACCTGTACCTGGTGTCCTTAAGTTCGATCCAGGATGGAACCAGTTCTATTCAGCAACTACAAGCAGTCTCTCTGCATCTGTTGCACTCCAGCAGAACATGGGTGTTATGCTCGTGCCAAGCAACGAGGCGATGGATAAATATTGGAACGAAGGAGCGGGTAAGGTGCTCAAGAACCGTTACGGCTCATGGGACAATGTGCCAGACAAGGTTGTCTCAAAGCTTCTCAACGTAAATATGCTTAATTCATTCGTTAGTTCAGTACCAAGCAAGTTTAAGAATGTGCTCAATGATGCTAATGATGAGCTTGGAATACAGAAAGAACACGTGGATTCTGTCTTTATGGCTTGTAACGGTGCTGTATATCTTACAAATCGAGTATTCAATCCAGTAGCTTATATCTCAGTTTCATTCCCTGCTCTTGTGAATGAGACCATGAGTATCTTCTATTGGGGTATAGAGCAGTGTGGCTATGATGTCTATCTCAATTCACAAAACTCATACTACAGCCTCTTCATCCCAACAAATGATGCTTTGCTTGAGTATATAGACCCTTGTTCATACGGTAAGCCAAGCACTCAGTTGTTCCGTTTCCACTACCGTCCTTCTGCACAGACAGAGAAGGATAAGGTTTGGGCAAGTATCTGGAACTATGACTTGGAGACGCAGACGGTTACCGACTCGATCTCTCTCGCTACTTACGACCAGATTAAGAACCGCCTTGAGGATATACTCAACACTCACATCGTCATTGGTGACGTGGAGGACGGCAATACGTTCTATCGCACTAAGGGCGGTAGCGTGGTTAAGGTGTCAAAGGCTTCACAGGGAAGCAATGGTATGACTGTTCAAGGTAGTGCCCAGATGCTTGATGGTAAATCTATAGCCATCAAGGAAGTATATAACCAAGCAGACCAAGGTAACGGTAAGAGCTACATCATTGAGGAAGCTCCTATCATGACAACCCGCAAGTCTGTAATGGATGTACTTGGTGAGCATGAGGAGTTCTCCGCATTCAAAAACCTCCTTGCAAGTTCAGAACTCACAGAGACACGCCACACTGTAGGTAAGGATATGCACGCATGTGCAAGTACCAATATCTCTATATTCAACACATTCCGTTATACTGTATATGTCCCAACGAATGAGGCAATCGAAGAACTTCAGGCTTCAGGCAAACTTCCTACATGGGAACAGGTTGATGCCGCTACCGAGACAGAGGTTAAGGACAGCCTTGCAAGGGAAATTGAAAACTTCATCAAGTATCATATTCAGGACAATGGCTTCTATATAGGTCAGGGTAGTGAGAGTGGAGAGTTTGAAACTTCTGCTTACAAACTTGATAATGGTAATCTTTCATACTACAAGTTGAACACTCAGGTCAGCAATGACGGCATCACAGTAACAGATGCCAAGGGTAACAAACACAAGGTTGATACCTCTGATCCAGAACTGTACAACATCACTTGTCGTGAGTATCAGTATGACAATGCCAATGCAGGACGTGCTGCTCAGATATATACGTCATCACATGCAGTTGTACATCGACTGAATGGTGTGTTACAGTATAAATAGTTTAGTAGTCTGAAGAAAAAAGAATAAGTCAATTATGAAAAAATATATTTCACTGCTCGCACTTTCAGCTATGTCACTGACGGCGTCGGCACAGAAAGCGGGAACTATGATTCGCGGTACTGTGATGGACGACATGGATGTGCTCATGGCTTGTAACGTCGTCGAGTTGGATAAGAACAACCGTATCGTTGCGCATACAGTTACCGATATCAATGGTAACTTCTCGCTTCGTATTGTTGACCCAAAAGACCAGTTGCGTATATCGTTCATTGGTTATGAGACAAAATATGTGAAGATTAACGGCACTACTTATAAAATCCGACTTGTAAGTAATAATGTCATCAAGGAGGTTGTAGTCAAGGGTAAGAAGACAATCTCTGCAAGTGGTCTTGCCATTCCGGAACGAGAGCTCTCCATAGCATCGCAAACTATTGATATGAAGGAGTTCGAGGGTCTCGCAATGACAAGTGTCGATGAGGCTCTTCAGGGTCGCATCTCAGGTCTTGATATCGTTAGTAACTCAGGTAACCTCGGTTCTGGCACTACGATGCGTCTTCGTGGTGTAAGTTCCATCAATGGTAGCTCAGAGCCACTTATCGTAGTGGATGGTAATGTGTTTGAGTCAGACTATAAGAGTAACTTCAACTATGCTTCTGCAACAGAAGACCAGTATGCCGAGCTCCTCAACGTCAACCCTGATGATATTGCCAGCATCACTGTGTTGAAGGATGCCGCAGCTTGTGCCATCTGGGGTTCGCAGGGAGCAAATGGTGTAATTGAGATTAAAACTAAGCGTGGACATCGTGGTAAGACAAGGGTTACTTATTCTTACCGTGCTACTCTCACTCATCAGCCAAAGGGTATTGAGCTTCTCAATGGTGACCAGTACACAATGCTCATGAAGGAGGCTTTCTACAATCCACGCCTCTCCAATGATGCCTCTGATATCCGTGAGTTCAACTATGACCCATCATTCAGCGAGTATCATATGTATAACAACAATACAGACTGGCGTGATGCTGTGAGCAAGAATGGTCTTCTCCAAAAGCATAACATCAGTATGTCGGGTGGTGGTGAAAAGGCTCTGTTCCGTGTATCATTCGGTTATGACCATCAGACAGGTACTGTCATAGAACAGGTTCTCGACCGTCTCTCTGGTCGTGTGGCTCTCGACTATATGGTAAGTGACCGTATCAAGATTGTCACTAACTTCAACCTTACTTATACTAAGAACCAGAAGAATGCTGCGGAACTTCTCTCCAGCGCATACTTGAAGATGCCTAACCTCTCCATCTATGAGAAGGATGAGAATGGCAACGACCTTCCTGAGTACTACCACATGCTCAACAC
>JAGCWG010000352.1 GCA_017961965.1 Bacteroidaceae bacterium
AGCCAGAGAGTAACCTCGATGACTTTAATCATACACTCAACTCACCGAACGACAGCCTACATTCACTTCTCGGAGTTATTCAGACGATTCGTAAGGTGGCAGACCGAACTATTCTTCTTGGTGAGGTGCGTGGCGACCTTATCTCCGTTACGGATGCGGCAAGCGATGCCCTCAAGAACCTTGCTGAGTTCCGTAATCTTGAAGATAACGAATATAATCAGATTAGCGATTACTATGCTGTAATCCAGAACTGCAATTTTTTCATCGAGAATGCTAACCTCAATCTCAAGAAGCATGGAGAGGTGGTATTTGCAAAGGAATATTCCGTTATCAAGTCATATCGTGCATGGGCTTATCTACAGCTTGCGCTTAACTATGGCACCGTTCCTTTCTTCACTAAGCCAATCCTTACGGAGAAGGATGCCGACGTGAATGCCTATCCTAAGTACGACGTGAAGCAGATTGCAGAGTACTTTATCGATGACATCAAGGACAACGTGGATGTGGAGTACCCATCATACGGCAGTATGAATGGCATGAGTTCGCGCGATTTCTATATCAACGTACGTGTTCTCCTTGGCGACCTTTGTCTTTGGGCAGAGCGTTATGAGGATGCAGCAAGGTACTATCACGATTATCTCACAAAGCTTGGCGACACTCACCCAACGGGAGTTGCTAAGGCCTACTGGTTGGATAGGGATTTCCAAACTATCTCTTTAGAGGAATACTATAGAAATATAACGTCAAAGGAAGAACGACTTATGTATGTTCCGTTTGAGGTATCAGAGTATTATGGTATGGAATCACAGTTGTACTATCTGTTCAACTCCTCAGCGAAGAACAATTACTATTGCTCTTTGAATGCTTCAGAGGCTCTTAGCAAACTATCAAGGGCACAGCGTAGCATAATCGTGGACATTGACCCAGTGACTCAGTTGCCAGATACTATTGCTTACGAGCACATCAATGGCTATCGTTCAATTCTGGATGGAGACCTACGCCAGTATAGTTATTTTACAGATGGCTACACAACTTCTGATAATGACCAGTACAGCCATTATGTAACGTATAATTATAAGCAAAGAGACTCTGAAGAGGTGACTCTCTACCGTATTCAGCATGTATATCTCCGCTATGCAGAGGCTCTGAACAGAGCTGGTTATCCAAACTCGGCATTTGCGATTCTCAAGTATGGATTGTGGAGAGACAATATCACGGATTACATACCAGAGGATGAGCGTGAAGCGGCAGGTGACTTGATTTCGTTCAGTGAGTATTCTTTCACTCGTGAGAACACTCATGGCATTCACTCACGTGGATGTAACCGTGCTGATGCTGATACTCTCTACAAGATACCAGAGTGCACAACTAAGGCAGACAGCATTCTTGCAGTTGAGAATCTTATTTGTGATGAGATGGCTCTCGAGACTGCATCCGAGGGACTTCGCTACTATGACTTGATGCGTCTCTCAATGCATCGCAAAGACCCAGCATTCCTTGCAGACAAGGTAGCTCGTCGTGATGGAACGTTTAATTCTGCACTTTACGACTTCCTGAAGGATGAGAAGAATTGGTACTTGCCAATCAAGTAAGGGTTATTTGACCGACATGTATAAAGGGCAGTCCTCTATCCCCCTATAGGGGGCTGTCCTATAGTATGATAATAGAAAATGGAGTAATAGATTGTTCTTTGCTCTTTGTCTTGAAAGCCGCTCCCTTAGGGGGGAGGGGGGCCTTTTAGTTTGATATGATGAAAAGACTTAGTTTCGTATTGATTCTTGCCATTCAATCCGTGATGCTCTTTGCTCAGGGAAAGGTAACTCTTCCTGCGTTCTTCAACGAAGGAATGGTTCTTCAGCGTGATGTTAAAGTCCCAGTGTGGGGTTGGGCAGAGCGTGGCTCTGTAGTTAAGGTTGAGTTCAACGGCAAGAGCGCAAAGAGTGATGTTGGTGCGGATGGAACGTGGAAGGTCTATCTTCCAAAGATGAAGGCATGTGCTGAACCTCGAACCTTGAAGGTATATGTCAAGGGTGCGAAGGGTAGTGCCAACTCTTCTTCCTTCGTCCTTAGTGCTTCTTTTAAGAACATACTTGTGGGCGATGTGTTCCTGTGCTCAGGCCAGTCCAATATGGAACTACCTATCCGTCGTTGCATGGATAGGGTAGCGGATCTTGTCAAAGACTATTCCAATGATCAGATACGTTATCTGAAGTTCCCTCATCAGTACAACTATATTCGACCAAACGATAATGTGCGCACCTTGAAATGGCAGAACATTACTCCACAGAATAGTGCAGAGGTGTCTGGCATTTGCTATTTTATGGCCCGTGAGTTGCAGGAGGAGAAGAGGGTGCCGATAGGTATCATCAATTCGGCTGTCGGCGGAACGCGCATTGAGGCATGGATGCCAAAGGAGGTGCTGAAGACGTTCCCTGCCTATGCGAAAGAGTTTGATGCACCGAAGTACAATCAGGTTAACTGGGTTGATTCTGTTAACCGTGCAGAGATGATGGCTTTCGTTAAGTGGGAGCGTGATATGATGTCTGCCGACACTGTGGTTAATACTTGGCGTTCGCCTAACTATGACTTCTCTACTTGGCAGAAGGCTAATATCTTCTCGCGCTGGTTCAAGGGCAACGGTTCCTATTGGTTCCGTTTCACGGTGAACGTTGATGAACTGGACGCAGCCAAGGCGGCAGTTCTTCGCATGGGTGCCATGAAGGATGCGGACACTATCTTTGTAAATGGAAAGTACGTAGGCAACACTACTTACGAATACCCTCCGCGTATTTACAAGGTGCCTGAGGGGCTGTTGCGCAAGGGCGAAAATGAAATTATGGTTCACCTCATGTCTCAGTCGGGACCTGCTAACTTCACCTCCGGCAAGTTGTATCAGCTTGAAGTAGGAGATCATATATATAAGGTATCGGAAGAGGCTCAGATGTGTATAGGAAAGCAGATGCCTCGCCGACCATCTTCCACTTACTTCGTTGACTGTCCAACGGGCTTGTACAATGCTATGATTGCACCGCTCCGTGACTTCCAGTTCAAGGGAATCCTATGGTATCAGGGTGAGTCAAACCTTGGTACGAAGGACTATGCGATGTACCTTGTCAACATGGTTGACAGTTGGCGCAAGCAGTTCCGCACACCTCTTCCTATAGTCGTGATGCAGTTGCCTGGCTACATGAGTCGCCATACCGAACCGGTCAAGGAGAGTGGTTGGTGCGACATCCGTGAACAGCAGCGTCTCGCCACTCGCATACTTAGCCGTGCAGCACTTGCCACTACCCTCGACACTGGCGAGTGGAATGACATCCATCCTCAGGACAAGCAGGTAGCAGGTCATCGTGCAGCACTTCAGATGCGCAAGATTGCGTATGGCGAGAAGGCGCTTGAGAGCGAAGGACCACGTGCCCTTTCTGCTAAGCGTCAGTTTGACGGTAGCATTGTTGTTCACTTCACTGACGGTCAGACCAAGGTGGTAAATGAGTCAACGGTCACTTGGTCAATAGTAGGCGACCGTCTCCGTTACTGCTATGACGACTTCCCTGTCCCAGAGATATTCTCAAAGGGTGGAATACCAACTCCTGAGTTCGAGATACCTATTACGGAGTAGGCTCTTCAATACGGACTTAATAACTTAATTAACCAAATATATTTTTATGAAACGATTATTTATCAGCGTCATGTCAGTAATGGCATTGACATCCTTAAACACTCAGTTGCTTCATGCACAAACTGTGTCAAACTTTTACGAGAAGAACAAAGTCCTTAATTACAGTGACGGCGAGAACGCTGCAGGTGAAATACCACAGCCAACTAAGTTTGACCCGAACTTCCATATATACATCTGCTTTGGACAGTCCAATATGGAAGGCAATGCTAAGATAGAACCACAAGACCGCCAAGGTATAGATACGCGCTTCAAGATGCTGGCGGCAGTTGACTTCAAGAACACTGGACGTAAGATGGGACAGTGGTATGCTGCAGTTCCGCCACTCTGTCGTGAGTGGACTGGTCTGACACCTGCCGACTACTTCGGACGTTCGCTCGTAGCTCAGCTTCCTTCCAATATCAGCGTGGGAGTCATCCATGTTGCAGTAGGCGGTGCAAGCATCGACCTGTTCGACGAGGACAAGCGTGCCGACTACATTGCCAGCTCGCCTGATTGGCTCAAGAACTTCTGTAAGGCATACGACGACAATCCATATCGCCGTATCATCGACCTTGCTAAGCAAGCGCAGAAGGTGGGTGTCATCAAGGGTATCCTCGTTCACCAGGGTTGCACAAACAACAACCAGCCTGACTGGCCACAGCGTCTAAATACTGTCTATACACGCATGCTTAATGAACTGGACCTCGACTCAGAGAAAGTACCTTTGCTTGTAGGAGAGCTTATGACCCAGGAGGACGGCGGCTGCTGCTATCATCATAATGCAATTATTGATACCATACAAAATGCTATTCCTACAGCTTATCCAGTGTCTTCACTTGGCTGTCCTGGCAACTTTGATAAGCTCCACTTCAAGGCTGAGGGTTACCGCATTCTCGGTCGCCGCTATGCCGACGTGATGATGAGCATTCTCAATAAAGATAATACAAAGCCAGTCCTCAACACGGTTCCTCAGCAGCAATATCCAAAGATTGACAAGGACGGACGTGTTACGTTTGGTATTTTTGCGCCACAAGCAAAGCATGTAGCTGCTGACATTTGTGGTACTAAGTACCCAATGGTCAACAATAAGGGATTCTGGACTGTCACTACACGTCCTCTTCCTTGTGGTTTCCACTATTATTTCCTTAATATTGACGGCGTGAATGTCATCGATCCTGCGTCAGAGACTTACTACGGTTGTGGCAAGATGTGCGGAGGAATTGACGTGAACACAGTTATCGAGAACAACGACAACCTGTTGAGCTACCTCCACGGTGCTACTATGACCAAGGATGAGATTGCACTTTATTCTTACAATAAGAAGATCAAGCATGGTCAAGTACGTGAATGTAAGTACTGGTCATCTGTTGAGAATAAGGAACGTCGCTGTTTTGTTTATACTCCAGCAGGTTATGACGAGGGTAAGACACAGTACCCTGTTCTTTACCTCCAGCATGGCATGGGCGAGGACGAGCGTGGTTGGAGCCAGCAGGGCAAGATGCAGTATATACTCGACAACATGATTGCCAAGGGAAAGGTAAAGCCAATGATAGTTGTCATGGACAACGGAAACTGTAGCTACTCATTTGGTGCCAAGCGTGGAGAGAGCATGGCAGACTTTGGAGCAAGCTTCAAGAATGTGCTACTCAAGGACATCATCCCATTTGTTGAGAAGACCTTCCGTGCCAAGACAGACCGTGACAGCCGTGCTATGGCTGGACTCTCCTGGGGCGGAAAGCAGACCTTGGAGATAACTACTGCCAACCTCGACAAGTTCTCTTACATCGGTACGTTCTCTGGCGCCATCTTCGGATTGGATGCCAAGAGCTTTGCCAACGGTGTATTTGCTGACAGCAAGACTTTCAACGAGAAGGTTCATTACTTCTTCATGGGCTGCGGTTCAGAGGAGAACTTCGGAACTGAGCGCACTATCAACTCCATCAAGGAGCTTGGATGCAAGGGCGAGTTCTATCAGTCACAGGGAACTGCACATGAGTGGCTCACTTGGCGTCGATGCTTCGCTCAGTTCGTTCAGCACCTCTTCAAATAGTATAGATAAAATCGTCGGGCAATACGAAGGTGGATAAAAAGACGATAGGGAGGCGAGTCACCGTCATGCTTGTCGTCTTTTTATCTTTTCTTTGGTTGCCTTTTCCTTTTTAATACATTGTTGA
>JAGCWG010000353.1 GCA_017961965.1 Bacteroidaceae bacterium
CATACTTATTGGTACTCAGATGGTGACCAAGGGACTTGACTTTGACAACGTGAGTATCGTCGGAATACTTGATGCTGACCATCTGCTTCATCAGCCTGATTTCCGCAGTTATGAACGTACGTTCCATACGCTTTCGCAGGTGGCAGGTCGTGCAGGTAGAAAGCATCGCCAAGGCAAGGTGTTTCTTCAGACACGTAACGCAGATAGTGACATCATACAGCAGATTGTGAATAATGACTACTGGGGTATGTTCTATCAGCAGATGACTGAACGCAAGGATTTCCATTATCCTCCGTTCTATCGTCTTATAGATGTGTACCTCCGTCATCGTGACAATCAGCTTCTCGGACATCTTGCCGACGACATGGCAGACCGTCTCCGTCAGGTGTTTGGTGCACGGGTTCTTGGTCCTGACTGTCCTCCTGTGTCACGAATACAGTCACTCTATATCCGCAAGATAATGATTAAGATTGAGCATAGTGCATCCATCGAAAAAGTGAGGGATGTGCTCACTACCATACAGTCACAGATGCTTGAGCAGACTGTTGCCCACGGCCTCACCATACACTATGACGTTGACCCGATGTAAGGATGGGTCTTGGGCTTGTGAATAAAAAGAATCTGGAGCACATGACTTGTCATGTATTCCAGATTCTTTTTTTATGCGGCTGAGATAATGTCGTTAGGAGAAAGTCCCAATGTCTCACACAAGAGCTTTGCTACATGAAGTGATGGTTGAGTCTTTCCATGAATATATTCGCTGACACGGCTTGCGCTGACTCCGATACGGGTAGCAAGTTCCTTGGCAGTCATTCCTGCGTTATCCAATGCCTCACGAATCAGACTACCTATCGTTGGTGCATCCACTGGATAATGTTCCTTTTCGTATTTTTCCACAATATCACTTACGATATCGAGTTCAATAGAATTAGGGTCATCCAATGGAGTATCATCATTTACCAATGGCAATAATTCCTCAATCCTTCTGAGCGCATACTCATATTTACATTTTTCATTGTCACTCATATTATTACATTTTTATATTGTGGAACAATCTATCTTGTCATAATCTTTGTGTCTGCCTATCCATCTGACGTACACCTTTTGGCGCAATAGCTGTATCAAGACAACTAACATAAGCCTATTATTCCAATATACCAAATAATATGATAAAATAATAACGAATAACGTAAGAAGCTGGTCTTATTTCAGTCCCTTAACCTTGTATTTGTAAAGATAATTGTTGTTGTCTTGTGCAATGAGTGTATTTGTTCTATCATCAAAGGCGATGTTGAACAATGATTCCTTGATGATGAACGACTTGATGTAGTTGCCGTCCCAGTCAAAGAATTTTACCTTGACAATAAATGACGAGCCTGGAGTCTCAATATTTTCCATAACTTTTTCAAAGGAACTATTGACATGTTGCAAAAGAACGATGTAATTGTCGGATGTGCATATATTACTGTAATAGAAGCGCAAGTTTTTGTATAATTCTTCTATTTCTGGATATTGTTTCATGATTTCCTCCACATCCTCATGAGTACATGATGACTCGTTTACCACACCTAAGGATGTCATCTTTTCGTAGTCGGTTATCGTGAATTGGTCGTAAAATGACACCATCTCTACAAATTTCCGTTTTGAGGTGTTGATGATTGGTATTGAATTGAATGCAAGCCAAGTTTCATTTTTTGCATCTATAGTCCTTGAGTAGTAAGAATGCTTATTTTTCAGTTCTCTACCCTCGTACTTTGCTATGTATGGAGGAACAGTATAATGGTTTCTTTTGTCAATACCCGACAGTTGGTTGTACACAAGAGTGCGATTGTTACCTAACCAGTAATAAAATGTAGCTATGACTTTATCAATATCTTTAAGATTGTGTTCGATAGTCCTTTTGCAGATAAGCTTGTTGTTCGCCACAGACTTATTGAAGTCAAATATTTTGTTAATACCCTGTGAGCCCTCGTCATTGACACAAAGTGAGACGGAGTCCCCTTCGTTCAAAAAGTAGCAAATCGGCATGTAAGGGATGTATGTCAGTTCGTCACGTGAATGACCGACTGCACCGAACTCAGCAATGACAGAATCCGTATTGAGGTTGATTACTGAAAAAATGTTCTTGTCATCACCCGTTATGACAAGAAGCAATGAATCTTTTACCAGAAGTCCGTTCGTTCCCGTTATCAACTCCTTTATACGTTCGCCTTTGAGTGTGTCAATCACCGCTTCTTCCTGATAAGTCTTCATGGCATCAGGGCAATATATTCTGTCTTCGTTCTTGCACGAAGATACGAGACAGAGTATAAACGTAAGAGTTATTAAAATCTGTTTCATAATGTTTTTAAAGATATGTTGTTTTGATTAGTAGTTTTGTTTTCGATGGCAGTGTTCCCATTTGGCATTACGTTATGAGTCTTCTGCATTGGTTATTTTGAATATGCCACAAAGATAATGATAAAGTCCAAAACTTCAAAAGAAAAAATCTTGAATTTATTCCTTGAACCATCCAAAGCTTTCGTTTGATTCGTTGAAAGCTTTCGTTACATCTCGCCAAAGCTTTCGTTTGATTCGTTGAAAGCTTTCGTTGCATCTCACCAAAGCTTTCGTTTGATTCGTTGAAAGCTTTCGTCATTTTGGTAAAAGGTGATAATTATCTCGACCATCCGTTGATGGGCATAAAAAAATGCCACTTTCCGTTTCGTAACTATCATGGTTACGAGTGGAAAGTGGCATGTTAATTATTAGTATTTGTTACGTTAGTCTTCTGTTGCAGCGATGTGAACACCCTTGACTGCACGGCCAGAAGGTTCGTTCATCTTCTTCCATGCTTCGTCCCATTCGAGGGCGATGGCTGTGGAGCATGCTACGGATGCCTCGTGAGGTACACTCTTGGCTGCTGATGCACTTGGGAAGTGCTCCTCGAAGATTGAGCGGTAGTAGTACTCTTCCTTGTTGAGCGGAGTGTTGATAGGGAAGCGTTCGGCTGCATGAGCCATCTGCTCGTCTGTAACAGCTTCGCTCGTTATCTGCTTGAGGGTGTCAATCCATGAATAACCTACGCCGTCGCTGAACTGTTCCTTCTGTCGCCATGCTACGGACTCAGGCAGCATGTCTGCAAATGCCTCACGTACCACCTTCTTCTCCATGGTATTGCCCGGACACATCTTGACAGATGGGTTGAGGCGCATTGCCACATCGAGGAATTCCTTGTCGAGGAATGGTACACGTCCTTCTACTCCCCATGCAGAGAGTGACTTGTTGGCACGGAGACAGTCGTACTGGTAGAGCTTTGCTATCTTGCGTACGGTCTCCTTGTGGAACTCCTCTGCTGATGGTGCCTTGTGGAAATAGAGATAGCCTCCGAACACTTCGTCTGCTCCTTCGCCAGAGAGAACCATCTTGATACCCATTGACTTGATGACACGTGCGAGGAGATACATAGGAGTACTTGCACGGACGGTAGTCACGTCGTATGTCTCAATGAAATAGATGACATCACGTATGGCGTCAATACCTTCCTGTATGGTGTAGTTCACCTCATGGTGTACAGTACCGATGAAATCTGCAACCTCCTTTGCCTTTGCAAGGTCTGGTGCGCCCTTGAGTCCTACGGCGAATGAGTGAAGACGTGGCCACCATGCATCATGCACGTCGTCTGTCTCCACACGCTTATGTGCGTACTTCCTTGCGATGGCACTTGTGACTGATGAGTCAAGACCACCTGAGAGGAGTACTCCGTAAGGAACATCGGACATAAGCTGACGCTTGACAGCAGCTTCGAGAGCCTCCTTGACCTGCTCGGATGCTTCCTTGCTGTCAGTACTCTCCGGTGCATCAATATACTTCTGCATGTTGTCCCACTCCATCCAGTCACGGGTGTACCACCTTACCATCTCGTATGGCTTCTCGCTGCCTTCCTTTGCAGGAACGGCATAGTGACCTGGAAGGAAAGGCTCATACTCGTCGCAGAAGCCTTCGAGAGCCTTCAACTCAGATGCCACATATACCTTGCCGTCCTTGTCGTGACCAATGTATAAAGGTATGACACCTATAGGGTCACGTGCAATGAGGAAGGTATCCTTATCCTCGTCATAGAGGGCGAAGGCGAAGATACCGTTGATATCCTCAAGGAAGTTGATGCCCTTGTCACGATAGAGTGCAAGGATGACCTCGCAGTCGCTACCAGTCTTGAAGGCATAGTCGCTCTTGCGGCGAATGTCCTTGTGGTTGTATATCTCACCATTTACGCAGAGTATGTGCTTGCCGTCAGGTGAGATGAGAGGCTGTCCTCCAGATAGAGGGTCAACGATACTGAGACGCTCGTGAGCCAGTATTGCTGACTTGCCTACATAGATGCCACTCCAGTCAGGACCGCGATGACGCAGTTTCTGTGACATCTTCAGAGCCTTGGTTCTTAGTTCATGGCTCTGCTGTCGTATGTTGAATATTCCTACTATTGAACACATAAATGCCCCCCGACCCCCAAAGGGGGCGGCCATCCGGTTGGGGGAGAGGCCTCTTTAATTAACAATTAATAATTAACATGCTTGACGGCTCCGAGCGTTACTATGGTAACTCAGCCCCCCATAACTTGCATCACTCATGCTTCGTGATGCAAGAGTTAAAAGTTAAAAATTAAAAGTTAAAAAAGGAGATTACCATGTGAACTCCTAACTTCTCAACTCAACTTTTAACTGTTAACTCTTACCTGTTAACTCCTGTGTTGCAATACAGGCCAGCTGGGGAGAGGGTCCGGTCTGCTTATTTCTTCAAGTACTTGTCCACAGCTTCGGCAGTCTTTCTTCCGCTTGCGATGGCACGTACAACGAGACTTGCACCTGATGCAGCGTCACCAGCAACGAATACGTTGGCAGGGAACTCA
>JAGCWG010000354.1 GCA_017961965.1 Bacteroidaceae bacterium
TTCGCCTTTGCTGCATCGTTGTTGGCAAGTACAGTACCATCGAGCACACGGAGTCCTCCGCAGATGATGTTAGTGTTACCCGTGATACGGTACGTACCCTTACCTTCCTTGATGAATCCAATCTCCTCTGCCACGTTGTCTTCTGCTGGGGCTATGCGTCCTGCAATGACAGCATCCGTATTGTCGCAACCCACCACGTAGTAAGACTTAGGTGTGTTACTCTTCTTGTAGTAACCCATGAGACGGCTACCTTCCTCCATGTCAAGGTGTGCGATGCGTATGCCACGGTTACCTGACTCTGCAGCAAGGTAAGTATCCTTGTGCAGGGTCACCTTGTTGTTCGCAAAACAGTTGTTCACCTTGCCTTCGGAAATACTCTTCTCCACCTCCTCTGGGTTGAATGTCTTACCGCCATGTCCCCAGATAAGTCCGTACATTCCTAAGTTTGAGACAACTTTCTTGTACGGATAGATATGTACCTCACCAGAGTAGTTTGTCCAGTTAGGATATTTTGCGCCCTTGGCATTTCCGAGGAAACAGCGGTCTCCTCCTGAATATACATTCATGTTACCTTTGCCCGTGACTGTTGACATCCAGTAGGAGTAACGTGAGGTGATGACATCAGTAGTCTTTCCACTTGCTATACTGATGGCATTCTCGTAAGTCACATAGTTGGATGTGTTCTCACAGAAGTTGATGGTGTTGTCAGCAGCAACAGCAACACCCGAAAAGAGTGTTGCTGCTATAAGAGTGATTGTCTGTTTCTTGTTCATCATTAAAGTGAGGAGGTGGTGTGACAAACACGTCACACACTTTACCCTCCTATTATTGAATAAATTTTGAATTCTGAATTCTTAATTTTTAATTCTTTAGTGTTGTCTGAAGTTCCACTTTGAGTTGTCAGAATTGAAGTCGTACTTAGCAAGAGTTGGTGTACTGTCTCCGATAGAGTAGAGTACGAGAGTCTTGTTGATACCCTTCTTTCCTGGGATTACCTTTGGCATGATACGGAATGTTCCGTCTGTGAGTTGTTCGATGCGCCAGAGCTGTTCATCTGCGCCTGTGAACTTAGGAACAGTCGTAACCTCACACTTGGCAGTTGCTGCAAGGGCACGCTCAGTACCTTCGATAGTAATCTTGAAGTATGGGTTACTGAGGTAACCACCAGCCTCTGGTACTGCTGTTATTGTCCACTTCTGGTGAGGGCGGAACATATAGTCGCCGATGCGAGCGTCAATATTGCCCTTTGGCCATGTGTTGATGACCTCCTCAAGTTTCTGGTCTGCAACAGGCTTTACTGGCTCGTTGTTATCGTGTCCCCAGAATCGCATACGTGCCACCTGCATACGAACGAAGTCAACAGCAAGTTCGAGTGCATAGCCACGACGCTCTGACTCAATCTCGTATGTGCCTTCCTTGAAACGGTCGCCAGCTACTGGCCATCCGTTCTTCCATAGGAGAGGACGAATACCGAGAACGCTACGTCCGCCTTGATTGAAGTCTGCCTCATAGTGGCATGACATAATCTCAACGCCTTCGTCTATTACTGTGCGTCCGAAGTGTCCAGGACCGCATACTCTGTCACCTGCAGCTATGACCATCTTACCGCCACCAGCAATCATGTCACGACCTACATTGTCAATATATGGACCTGTAACCTTCTTTGAACGACCTACAACGATATTATATGTTGAGTTCACTCCGTCACAGCATGTGCCGTGAGTACCGAGAAGGTAATACCAGCCGTCACGATAGATAAGGTCTGTAGCCTCACAGTCGATGGCAATGTCCTTTGCCTTATTGCCCTTCACACGATGACCTGTCTTAGGGTCAAGCTCAATGAGGCGGATATTGCCGAAGTATGTTCCGTAAGATACCCACATCCTTCCGTCAGTAGGGTCAAGGAGTACTCCCGGGTCAATGGCATCGTTGTCCTCAAGACCGTCAGAAGATGCAACCTCTACTGGCTCAGAGTACTTGAAGTCAGGTGACTTAGGGTCGAGTGTCTTGTTCCACATGGTCAGTATTCGGCCATTGTGACCACCACCAAGACCACCACCTGTTGCACCATAGATAACGAGGTAACGGTCGCCAATCTTGATAACATCAGGTGCTGCACCTCCACCGGGACGAACACCACCTGAGTGCCAGTTCCAGCCGTCCTCTGTTATGATACCTCAACTACCAGTACCGAATGTGTAATACTTTCCATCACACTCAGCAAGAGTTGATGGGTCATGAATATATGGTGTGCCAATCTGCGCATTCATGTTGAGTGCGCTAAATGATGAGCATATTGTCGCTAATATTATAGACTTTTTCATAATTATAGATTAAGCCCCCTCCCGTCCTCCCCAAAGGGGGAGGTGACTGATTATTGAGAGTGCTGTTTTTGGGTTTGTTAATTATTCTTGTTAACCGATAAGACAGTTTACGATTCCCCTTGCTGTGTGCCGTATGGCTTCCTCCCCCTTGGGGGAGTCAGAGGGGGGGCTTTACTTTGTCTTTATCGTCACGTTCTTGACAGGTTCGCCTTTCTCGTTGATGAATCGAACGCAGAAATCGCTCATACCAGGACCGTTGATGACGGCACCACGGAGGATGTTACGTCCCTTCTTGAGCGTTAAGCGTGGAGAGATACAATCATCCTTCACCATACGACGGTCGCCAGAGAGAAGGACTGCCTCCTCGCCATTGAGCCACCACATGGATGCTGAGTTAGAACCTACGGCAAGACGCACGTCCTTGATTTCCTCAGGACAGTCGATAACCGTTACTGCCCAGAAGAGAACACCATATATTTGCTTCTCGTAATTCTCGGCAAAGCGGAGAAGCTTGACGTTGAAGCGGTTGCTTTCTACAGCATGCCACTTGAGTGTCTGGTTGCCAACAGTTACGCTTTCACCATCAGCAGGCATGGTTGTGCTGTGCTGAGTAGTGAAGTACTGCTTGCCGAACTCTGTACGGAGATAAGTATCTGTAAACACAGCGTTGCTGCGGTTAGGCTTGTCGATTGGTTCAAGAAGCATCCAACGACGGATGAATCCGTCCTCGTCTGGTGTCATGGCTGCATCAGTTGCTGGAGTGAAGTACTGCTCCTTTGGATGGTCGGCAAGAGTAATCCAGTCAACTTCCACTTCGCCCTTACCCTTGAGAGTGAGCTTGAGGTCATATACACCAGCTGCAATCTGCTTGACAGGTACGTTCACTTCTGCCCACTTGCCATTTGTGTTTGGCACAGGAAGAGTGACTTTAACCTTGCCAGAGAGTTCGAGCAAGAGATTAGCCTTGGCAGTAGTCTTTACCTTCACGCATACATTAGATGCTCCTGCATCCTTCAGTTCAATCTTGTTGTATGCTACCCATGCTCCGTTGGCAGGGAAGATAGTCTTCCAACCTTGGAAACAGTTGAGCGTGTCGTGGAACTCTATATGAGCACCATCGCCTATTGCGCTGTAGCGGTCAATCTGGAGAGGCTTGCGAGCATCACAGATTCCTACGCCACGAAGGGTAGGGATGACCTTCTGTATTGTACCGTCAGCATTGAATGTGAGCGAGTCACAGCAGATACTACGGTTCTTGTCAAATGATGGAGAGTATGCGTTATTGTGGTAGAACAAGTACCACTGACCATTGTACTGAACGATAGAGTGATGGTTTGTCCAGCATCCGTTCTCATGTTCGTCCATGATGACGCCCTTGAACTCCCAAGGACCAGTAGGACTGTCAGACATGGCGTATGCAAGACATTCAGTTGGGTTGTCTATCGTTCCGCCCTTGCCGTCTGGGTCGCCCTTCTTCTTGCGTACCCATGGGAAAGAGAGATAGTATTTGCCATTTGCCTCGAAGGCAAAAGGTCCTTCCTTGAATCCCTCTGGAAGACCCGTTACAGGTGCAGGTTTGCCGTCAAGTTCAAGAAGGTTGTCCTTGAGCTTGGCACTCATGATGCCACCGCCTCCCCAGAAGAGATAGGCGTTGCCGTCCTTTGCCTGAAGCACACATGGGTCGATACCCATCACTCCCTCTATGTTCTTCTCCTGTGGCACGTATGGTCCGTATGGGTGCTGAGCGATAGCCACACCTATACCGAATCCTCTGCCAGTCTTTGGAGCGTTAGGGAAGAAGAAGTAGTACTTGCCCTTATGCTCCACACAGTCTGGTGCCCACATCGAATATCCCTTAGGGTTGCCCCAAGGCACTTGTTCCTGTGATAGGATTACTCCGTGGTCGTTCCATTCTGTAAGGTCTGAAGAGGAGAACATGTGATAATCTGCCATGCAGAACCACTTTCTCTCTGGTTCCACAGGACTGATTATATCGTGTGATGGATACACGAATACTCTGTTGTTAAACACTCTTGCCGTTGGGTCTGCCGTAAACTGGTTACGTACCAACGGATTCTGTGCGTTTGCGCCGAGGGCAAAAATGCCTAATGCGCACGCTGTGGTTAGTTTTTGATAACAATTCATTTGTTTAAGGTATGTTGTTTTCAGTAAGCCGTTTTCGTATTTTATACGATTTGTAATGCTTGTACGACTCCCCTAAGACTTTTATTTGTTCTATAGGTTTAAGCCAATTTTGAGTTTCTTTTAGAGAAAGAAATTAAATCGCTACAAAGTTAAACAATCCCACATACCTCTTTTTGCCCATTTGTTACATTTGTTTTCTCGTATGATGTATGAATACAACAATAGTACAATTATACATTTTGCTTTTCTTGGTAGTGTTTGACATTTAGCATAAAAAGAGCGTGCACCATCGTAGAAGCGAAGATGCACGTCCACTTTTTTGGGGGATGAATAAATGTTTAATAACCTTTAGTCTTTAGTAAGTATATTTATTTCTTGAGAGCTTTACCAAGGCTTGACTTCTTATTCTGCAAATTTTTTGCTTCTTCTGCCTGTTTCTTTGCATCGTTTACTTTAGCCTCTGCTTCTGCTTTTTTTGCTTCAGCTTGTGCCTTAGCTTCCTCTGCCTTTGCCTCAGCTTCAGCCTTTGCTGCTTCTGCTTGTTCCTTGGCTTCGTTTACCTTAGCTTCTGCCTGTGCTTTAGCGGCATCTACCTTTCCCTTAGCCTCATTCACTTTAGCATCAGCCTGTGCCTTAGCCTCATTAGCTTTTGCTTCTGCCTCTGCCTTTACAGCATTTGCCTGATCCTCTGCCTGCTTCTTTGCATCGTTTACTTTGGCCTCTGCCTCTGCCTTAGCAGCGTCTGCCTTAGCTTTGGCATCATCCTTTACTTTGTTTACTTGTTCCTTTGCAAGCTTCTTGAATGAACCGAGCTGTGCGTTGGCGTTGTTTGATACGCAGAACAAACCGATGGCAAGAATTGAGATGATGACTGATTTTTTCATAATGAACATGTTTTTAAAAGTTGATAATTTATTAATTAATACTACAATGAAAGATGACATTTTTTTTCGTTTGCCGTTGCAAAGGTAAGTCGTTTTTTGTATCTTTTTTTGCTTTTTTGATGTTATATTGTTCAATTATTGCAGAATATTGCGCGTTGAGACAAAGTAGTTTGCAGTCATTGTATAATTTTCACTTTGGCAACAAAAACACGTGTAAAGTCCTTTGTTTTCGCTATTTCATTTATACTTTAAATTCATTTTATTTGCATTTGTTGCACCATTAGAAGCATTTTACATGTTATGTTTTGGTTAGTAATGAACACAGAAA
>JAGCWG010000033.1 GCA_017961965.1 Bacteroidaceae bacterium
ACGAATGTCTATCGCATAGTGATTTTAAAAACAATCCGCAATAAATTATCGTCTATTTAACTCCTTTTTAACTCCACTATAACTACTCTATAAATTCTTACAAGTACTTGCTAAAGTTGAGTTTGCTTATTACTGTACCTCACCATTCTCGTCATAAGAGTTGTAGAGGAAGTCGTTGTATGGATATTTCTGTACATGAAGTTCCTTAACTTTCTTATATAGTACGTCACGCATAGTGTCGATATTGGTCTTCTCACGGGCAGAGATGAAGAATGTGCCAAGCGTAGCACCAAGCTGTTCTTCTGTCTTCTTCTCCTTGATATCATCGTTCACCACGTATGACTTGAGGGATGAAGCTGAAGAAGTGTCATCACTCTTCACCATTACATCCTCACTACCAAGGCGCGCCATCCATGTGTTCATGAGTTCATCCAATGGGATATTCTCCTTAGTACGTGGAGTAAGGTCGTCAGCTTCCTTCTCTATCCAGTGGTAAGCGTCAATCTTGTTGAAGATATACATCTTTGGCTTGTCGGCACAACCGAGGTCGGCAAGGGTCTTCTCCACCACCTTTATCTGTTCCTCAAAGTCAGGATGTGAGATATCAACAACATGAAGAAGAAGGTCAGCCTCACGCACCTCATCAAGTGTTGACTTGAACGACTCCACAAGGTCTGTTGGCAACTTACGAATGAATCCTACCGTGTCTGAAAGGAGGAATGGGAGGTTGTCTATGATGACCTTGCGAACCGTTGTGTCAAGTGTAGCAAAGAGTTTGTTCTCTGCAAAGATGTCACTCTTGGCAAGAAGGTTCATGATGGTACTCTTGCCCACATTAGTGTAACCTACAAGAGCAACACGAATAAGTCTTCCACGGTTCTTACGCTGTGTTGACTTCTGCTGGTCAATCTCTGCAAGACGTTCCTTAAGCAATGACATACGGTTACGGATGATACGCTGGTCCATCTCAAGCTGAGTTTCACCAGGTCCACGAAGTCCCACCGAACCACCACGCTGACGCTCAAGGTGAGTCCACAGACGTGTGAGTCGTGGAAGCATATATTTATACTGAGCAAGCTCAACCTGTGTCTTTGCCGCAGCCGTCTGGGCACGCATAGCAAAGATGTCGAGGATAAGACTTGTACGGTCAAGTATCTTGACCTGAAGCACCTGCTCTATATTGCGAATCTGCTTTGCGCTAAGCTCATCATCAAAGATTACCATACCAACAGGTTGTGGCACTTCCTGGTCCTTCTGCATCTGAGCCTTCTGCTTGGCAAGAAGTTTCTCAAGCTTGCGCTGCTTACGACTCTTGGTGTTACGGTACTCGTCCTCGTCGTCGTTCACGAAGTAGGAATCGTCTTCCTCCTCCATGTACTCGTCACCGTGACGTGCCTTAGTACCAGTAACGATTGTCTGTTGGTAAGGATTGCCAAGAGCAATCTGTTCTTCCCAGTAGGCATCTACCTCATCCTGCTTGTCCTTGATAAACTGAGCAATCTCCTCAAGTTTACCAGTACCAAGATAAGTGACGCTACTTGGTCCGTTCACCTTCTGCGTGTATCGTTTGATTACCTTGGCGCCTGCTGTCTCTGCAAGAAACTCCAGTTCGTCGAGGTATTCAGTTGTCTTTCTTTCATTTTGCTGAGGTGTGATAAGAGCAACCAATATGGCTGTCTCTACCTTTGCCTCTGTTATTACGAATTCTTTCATTACTTTAGTTTTTAAGTTTTTGGGTTTGTGAGTTTTTTAGTTATCGCTACGTCTTTTCCGTTTACGTAAAAAACAAAAAAACATACTAACTCACAAACTAACTACTTAACCATCTTCAGTTCCTTCTTGAGTTGTCCACGTGGTACTCCAAGAGCTATCGCACGTTCAAAGTCACGCTTTGCGAGGAACTTATTATTATTCTTGAGATGAATAAAGCCACGAGTAAGAATCATGTTCTTGTTGTCGGGTTGAAGGCTTATTGCCTTGTCAAGGTCCATGATTGCCAATTCCGGTTGGTTGGCTTCTGCTTCTATCTCTGCTCTCATACTGTATATCTCTGCACGGTCAGGATATTTGTCGACAAGTACCGAGAGGCGTGACATTGCCTCACCTGGTTTACCACATTCCTGAAAGAGGATTGCCACTCCGAGGAGAGCTGTGTAGTTATCTGGCTCTATAGATAGCAAACGCTCGTAGTGCGTCTTTGCCTTTGCGTACTCACGTTGCTTGGTATATATGTAACCAAGATACTGGAGTGCCTCCGTGTTGTTTGGGTCAACCTCCAAGATGTTACGATAATCGATAAGCGCCTTAGTGAGATTGCCAAGTTTCAAGTATAAATCTGCCCTCGACTTGAGGATAGGTACGTTACGTGGCACGATACCCAATGCCAGTTCATAGGAGTTGAGTGCCTTCTGGCTCTGTCCCTGTGCCAACTGTACCTTAGCAAGATTGGCATAGATGAGAGCATTGCGGTAGTCCTCAGGCGCAAGGCGCAAGGCATTGCGGTACTGTTCCTCAGCCTGAGTAAGCGAGTCATGCTGAGCAAGACGGTTGCCTGCCTCCACGTACTGTTCGTATGTCTGTGCACTGGCGGTCAGCGTGAGTATGCTAATTACCGCTGCGATACTTATCTTCTTTTTCATCTTCGAGCATTGAAAGGTATGAGTTATATCTGCTTTCGCTTATATCGTGACGCTCCACAGCCTCCAGCACGGCACAATGTGGCTCATGAGTGTGAGTACAGTTGTTGAAGCGACACTCGGAAGAGAAGTGGAATATCTCTCTGAAGTAATGACCAATCTCCTCCTTCTGCATATTGAAAGTACCGAATCCCTTAATTCCAGGAGTGTCGATTATGTAGCCACCGTCCTCCACCTCGTACATCTCTGAGAATGTCGTGGTGTGCTTACCTGTATTGTAAGCATCCGAAATCTCGCTTGTCCTAAGGTTCAGATTAGGATAAAGAGCATTGATGAGCGTACTCTTTCCTACTCCGCTGTTACCAGACAGACATACAATCTTGCCCGAAAGTTCCTTGCGGAGCTCTTCCACCCCTTCGCCCGTCTTGGCAGATATGCGACGACACTCGTAGCCCACGGTCTCATACAGACGGATTACCCCATCAAGGTATTCCTTCCATTCGTCATCCACCACGTCCACCTTGTTGAACACGAGCGTGACAGGCACTCTGTACGCCTCAGCACTTGCAAGGAAACGGTCAATGAACGTGAGCGATGTCTCAGGCTGTGTTACAGTAACAATGAGGAAACAGAGATCTACATTGGCAGCAATGATATGCGACTGCTTGCTCAGGTTGGTTGACTTACGGATAATATAGTTCTTCCTATCCTCAAGAGCGGTGATAAGTCCCTGACGTGCCTGTTCAATGTCGGTATCATTAGGTTTCTCTGGCGTAAACTCCACCCTGTCGCCAATAGCCACAGGATTGGTGGTACGAATACCACGAATGCGGAAGTTGCCCTTGACCTTGCAGTCATAGACATCTCCCTCGTCAGTCTTGACGGTATAACTATACCCCGTATTGCGAATTACTAATCCTTTCAATGTGCTTAACTGTTTGTTTGTGTGCAAAGGTAGTGGGTTTCAGCGACAAAGCAAAATCTTTTATATTAAAAAGTGTTGCATACCTCCGCATACTCTCGACTTGTCACCTATATGCGTCTATTATGAGACTTACATGAGACCCGTATGAGACTTTTTCCTCACGTACAAAACACAAGAAAGCCATAGCTGAATGCTATGGCTTTCTTGCGCTTCAGGATGGGCTTGAACCAACGACCCCATGATTAACAGTCATGTGCTCTAACCAACTGAGCTACTGAAGCAGTTACTTGGTTTTGAAATGCGGTGCAAAGGTATAGACTTTAGATGAAACATCCAAATGTTTTTTGAAAAAATATCTTCTCCGTGCTAACTTTTTGGTACGTTTCATAGTATTATGGATTATAATTAGTAATTTTGTGCAATAAAATGACACAAAAATAGTGAGAACAGCTATAATTGGAGGAGGTGCCGCAGGCTTCTTTTCTGCCATAGAACTGAAAGCATCAGTACCAGATATGGAGGTTACAATCTTTGAAAGAGGCAAGAAAGTACTCGCAAAGGTTGAGATTTCTGGTGGCGGTCGTTGTAACTGTACCAATTCATTTCGTGACGTGACTGACCTGAAACAAGTCTATCCACGCGGTGCAGGACTATTGAAGCGTCTTTTCAAGCAGTTTGGTCCGAAAGATGCCTACAAATGGTTCGAAGACCATGGTGTACCGCTTGTCACCCAAGATGACCAATGTGTATTTCCAAAAGCACAGGACAGCCATGTCATCATAGACTGCTTCATGCAGGAGGCAAGGCGATTGGGTATAGGAATAAAGTACGGCTATAAGATTGATGCCACAGAACTTGAACGCATCCGCAAGGATTATGATTATGTAATCATGACTATAGGAGGTCTGGCATCTGGCATAGACTCTTCGCCACTGACTATACTGAAAGACTCTGTCATTCCACCTGTACCATCCCTATTCACTTTCTCTATAACAGACAAAATGCTTCATGACCTCATGGGAGTCGTTGTAGAAGATGCAACAGTATGCATACCCGGAACAAAGTTCAAGGCACAAGGTCCCCTACTTATTACACACTGGGGCATGAGCGGTCCAGCAATACTCAAGCTGTCTTCTCATGGAGCAAGGTTTATGAACGAGAACGATTACAAGTTCCCTATACTCGTAAACTGGACTGGTGAACATGACATGGAAATGGTTAAGGAGTTTATCAAAGACATAATACAAGAGAATAGGCAGAAACTCCTATCTTCTTACAGACCATACGGACTCCAACGACGCCTTTGGGACTATCTCATAACGAAACTCAGCAAGCAATGCCGCTGGGGTGAACTGGGTAAGAAGGACATCAACCGCTTGGTTGACATTCTCTTCGACGACCGGTATGAGGTTGCAGGGCGTTGTGCCTTCAAGGACGAGTTTGTCACCTGCGGAGGCGTAAGCCTTGACGCTGTTGACAAGAACACCCTCGAAAGCAAGGCAATTCCGAATCTTTACTTTGCAGGTGAGGTACTTGATATTGATGGAGTGACAGGAGGTTTCAACTTTCAAGCAGCATGGACAACTGGATATGCTGTAGCAAAGGCAATTCAAAATGCTAAATGTAATAATCATAATTGATTATAAAACAACATAGAATTTCCATAAAAACGAACTAAAAAACTTACTAACTTGGATATATTCATCGAGCTACTACAGGTAGCACTTGGAAATAGGAAATGTCTGTCAAGGCTACTCTCTGATCAGGAATGGAATGACATTATGGTTACTGGAAACAAGCAGACCATAACAGGTGTGCTCTTTGACGGTATAGAGAAACTGCCTATAGAGCAACGCCCTGAGCGCACCACCCTTCTCAAGTGGTACGCCAACGTGGAACGCATAGAAAAGCGTAACGACCAAATGGATTACTATACACGTAACGTGATGATGCGTTTCATGATGGACGGATTTAATGCACTTATCCTAAAGGGACAAGGTAATGCAAGAATGTACCCTAACCCTTACCGCCGGCAGAGCGGAGACATTGATATCTGGCTTATCGTTGACGGTAAGACTCCAAGAGAAGGTAGGGATGACGTTGTAAGATATGTTCTCGGTTACTTTCCACATGCACAAGTACTCTACCACCATACGGTATTCTTTGCGCTTGCAAAGATAGGTATTGACATAGAGCCTCACTATATGCCTTCATGGCTTAACAACCCTTTCAAGAATGCACGTCTGCAACGATGGTTTGAGGAACAGGTACCCATACAGTTCGGAAAAGACAGGAACGTCATTACACTCCCGAAGAACTATGGAGACATATATGTTCCTACAAGAGAGTTCAACGTAGCTTTCCAGCTCCTTCATATATACCGCCACCTCTATAGTGACGGAATAGGACTTCGCCAGATTATCGACTATTACTATCTTCTCATGCAGGAAGAGCACACTAAGATGCCTGACATCCTCAAGGAGCTTGATTTGGAAGACTTCGCTGCAGCTCTGATGTATGTGCTCAAGAAGATGTGTGGAATGAATGATAAATACATGCTTTGTCCACCACATGAAAAGCATGGAGAGTTCCTTCTCAACGAGATAATGATGGCTGGCAACTTCGGATTGTACGATGAGCGCAATCCTTTCAATACAAAGGAGAGTATGCTTCACCGTTTCTACCGCAGGCAGAAGCGTAACCTCAACTTCATCCACTTCTACCCAAGTGAAATAATCTGGGGACTATACTTCACCATCTGGCAACGCCTATGGAGGCTAAAGAAAGGATACACCACCCTTTTCAGCAAGAAATGAAGTATTGAATAAAATTTCCCCCAAACAACAACAGCGTTTGAAAATCTTTTCAAACGCTGTTGTTGTTATATTGACGACAAAAATTGCTCTTAAAAATCGAGTGTTACGCCTACTCCGATAACTCGGTTTGTACGGTTGAACTTGTCCGTTCCTGGAAGTGCAACTTCACCAAATGATGCATAGCTATCGCTATTGCGCTCATAAGTATTATAGACTGTCTGGAAATATGCTGCCTCTACGGCTACGCAATCTGTAATCTGACACTTGGCACCAAAGCCAAAAGTGTTGGAGTTGGTGGTGAAGGATATATCCTTCATATATTCGTCTGTGTTAGGATAGTTTGTTGTCTGCCATCCTGCACTTACCGTCCAACGGTCACAGAAATCAAACTCGGCACCTGCTGTGATTTCCCATGTTCCTCCAGATAGCTTCTTGTTGACATTATTGACCTTTGTAGCCTGCTTGTCCCAGTAATAATGATAACCAGCATTAAGACGGATGAACTTGACTGGTGTGTACATAGCTCCTACTGTAAGAATCGAAGGAATATCCTCTGGCACAGTCTCCCCATGCTCGTACGCAGCGAGGGCAGGCACATTCTCTGTATTCACATTCACACTCTCGTTGTCGAGACGAAGACGTGTCTTAACCTCAAACTTTGCAGCAAGGTTGAGGCATTTGTTCACTTGCCAATCAACTCCTACAATAGGAGTGATGGCAAAACCTGTCTGGTTACAGTTAAGTTCTATATCCTGAGTACCGCTAACAAGGGCTGCGCCTGTAGCCTGGAGAGTCGCAAGTTTGACAGCTGCTTCCTCTGGCGTCATCACTCCTGCCTGAACGGCAGAAGCAATCTGTGTAGAAGTTTGTGCACCAACCTGTGACACAAGGTCTTGAGCAGAATAATAGCTACCAGCATATCCAAGCTTGATATTCTTAACATATCCGAAGTAGTTGTTTGTAGCGTAGATAAGACGTGCTCCAGCATAAACGCTGAGGTTCTTAGCCAACTTATAGCTTAGACCACCTTGGAATCCATACTGGTATGAGCGACCACGCATATATGTATCGAAGTCAGAACCAGTTATTATTTTGTTTCCTCCTATAGCTTTATTTGCGATATCTGGAATCATAGCCACCTTTGACTCGAAAGACGGAAGACCGTTGTCATAAGTACATTTACCGCCTCCACCTACAAGTCCGAAGTCGAAACTTACGCTCCATTTATCTGCCCAGTTGTAAA
>JAGCWG010000034.1 GCA_017961965.1 Bacteroidaceae bacterium
ATGGCATACATAATCTCGTTGTCTGTTGCCATTATTCTTAATTAGTAATGAATAATTAGTAAAGAGTAATGAGTAATTAGCAATTAGCAACGAATAATGAGCAATAGCTACACAGTCCATAACAAACTATAAATGGCGATGCATGTATTACAAATTACTAACTACTAATTACTCATTATATAATTAGTGGTGGAACAGGCGGATTCCTGTGAACGCCATCGCAATGTTGTACTTGTCACAAGTCTCAATAACATTGTCATCACGTACAGAACCTCCTGCCTGAGCAATATATTCTACACCACTCTTGTGTGCACGCTCGATGTTGTCACCGAATGGGAAGAACGCATCACTACCAAGTGCAACACCTGTATTCTTTGCAATCCATGCCTTCTTCTCTTCACGAGTAAGAGGCTCTGGTTTCTCTGTGAAGAACTGCTGCCATGTACCCTCACGAAGTACATCCTCCCACTCATCGCCAATATACACGTCGATAGTGTTGTCACGGTCAGCACGACGAATGCCTTCCTTGAAAGGAAGGTTCATAACCTTTGGACACTGACGCAACCACCAGATATCTGCCTTGTTACCAGCAAGACGAGTACAATGGATACGGCTCTGCTGTCCAGCACCAATACCGATAGCCTGTCCGTCCTTCACATAACATACAGAGTTACTTTGGGTATATTTGAGTGTGATAAGCGCAATCTTGAGATCACGCTTAGCCTCCTCTGTGAAAGTCTTGTTCTGTGTAGGAATATTCTCAAAAAGATTATCACCAGTAAGGTCAATCTCATTACGTCCCTGCTCAAAAGTAACACCAAACACCTGCTTGCTCTCTATAGGAGCTGGCTTGTACTCTGGATCAATCTTGATTACACAGTAAGTACCCTTACGCTTCTCACGAAGAATCTGAAGAGCCTCAGGAGTATAGTCAGGAGCAATGACACCATCACTTACCTCACGCTTGATGAGTGTAGCTGTAGCCTCGTCACAAGTGTCGCTAAGAGCGATGAAATCGCCGTAAGAAGACATACGGTCTGCACCACGTGCACGAGCATATGCTGTAGCGATTGGGCTCAATGGAATCTTAACGTCATCCACGAAATACACTTTCTTGAGTGTATCACTCAATGGGGCTCCAACAGCAGCTCCGGCAGGACTGACATGTTTGAACGATGCAGCAGATGGCATACCTGTGGCAGCCTTAAGTTCCTTTACCAACTGCCAGCTGTTAAGAGCGTCAAGAAGGTTAATATAACCAGGACGTCCTGACAACACCTCGATTGGAAGTTCACCCTCCTGCATATAAACGCGTGAAGGCTTCTGATTTGGGTTACACCCGTACTTCAATGCTAACTCTTTCATTTGATTCTATTACTTTAGATGTTACTAATTTAGTGCAAAGGTAACACAAAATATTCAAAAAACATAAAATAAATTCATTTTGCACCATCTATTACAAAAAAGGGCTTGCTACTAAAAAAGAAAAGTTGTATTTTTGCACACAAAATAACAACCACAGAACTTAATAGATTATTAGATGAAAAAGAATTCTAAGATGTCTTTGGACTGCCTCACGAAAGGAAACATCTGGACTATTGACGAAACAGAGCTTAACCAGATGATTCTTGACGCGAAGAAAAGCGATGACTTTGCAGAGAATGAGTCACACTACATGAACATCATCCGCACAGTGTTCGACATTCAGTACCTCAACAGAGAAGACGAAAAGAAGATTGCACAACTCGAGGCTATGCACTACGAGATTTTTTCTTCACGAAGCGAAGGAGAAAACAATGCAATAGCCATCCGAAAGCACCCTATTAAGAAGATAACAGACCTCACACTCGAGAACATAACACACCTTGAGCCACACGAGGTACTCAACCTTATCGAAAAAAATATGGGAACAGGATGGAAAGGTCTCCCACTTGCAATACAGGACATCATAGAGTCAAACTTCTTCGTTGACTGCAGCGTCCTTCCTGCAACAACAATGCACCGTGCTGGTGGTATTATTGACCGCAGAAAGGAAGACGGCTATGAAGTACTCGAAATAGTAAGAGGCACATGGATAGAGGCTGTATTCATCAAGGAAAAGCCTAAGGTAGAACGAGTAAAGTACAACTCCGGTCTCAACACTTTCAAGGGTATGAGTGACGACAGCAACCTTGACGATAACATCGAAGAGGAAATCGAAGAGGATGACGACGATATGGAGGATGATCTCGAAGATCGTGTACCAGATCAAGATGACGATGACATGGACGAAGACCTCGATGAAACAAATCCACAAATCGAGGAAAATATCGATCTTGAAGACCCATCATACGATGATGATGAAGAATAAATAACAGAACCACAATACGCAAAAAGGCTCGCATATCGTGTGATATGCGAGCCTTTTTTACCCCAAATCAGTGA
>JAGCWG010000355.1 GCA_017961965.1 Bacteroidaceae bacterium
TATTTTCTTGGTCATGTTATTGAAGATGTCTTTTTCATTCTTCTGTAACTCATTCAAAAGCTTGGTGTATGTTTTTGTGTTTTCCCAAATATATGCCAATTCCTTAAAGACGAATTCTTCGGGAATGTATTCATATAATTTGTTTATAAGGAATTTCCTTGCATTTGCTTGCATGTAGTCACAGTACAGTTGTTTGGAATTTGTACCCAGCATAGGCATCGCGTTTACCTTATCATAGAGTTTCTCAACTGAAGGCAGTTTACAAACAATAAACTCCACTTGATCTTTGTAACTCTGAGGTACATCGCATTCTATACGTTTCAAATTGACAGGCTTTTTTGCTGCAGTCAAAGAATAGACAATGTTTGAGAATTCGTTAAAGTCGGCTACTACAGATTCAACATACACTCTGTAGTAGTCTGTTGAGCAGTAAAGGCTGTCCACGTTATCAACAACCTTCAGTAGCTCCTCAGGCGTAATATTTTTCTCAAATATAGGAAGAACCTCGTCCACGAAGTCCTCTACGAACTTATCGTTTATGTATGATGCTACAATTGCTTTATTGGTACATGAGTCCAGCAATTGTGGAATGTATTTGCTTGTTCCATCGTAATTTCTTAACTTTTTAGCTAACATTCCGTGGTAGCAATCCTGTGTCATACACTTCTGATAATACTTTGTTACCACCTCCTTCAATGTGGGTGTCTGAGCGTTACAAACAGCAAAAACTGTAAGTAACATCGAAAGAACGATAAATCTTACGTTTCTTTTCATGATTATATTTTAAATAGTTTGTCAATTAGAAATAGAATTCAGGGCCAATCATAAGGTTCATAGCTTGAGAACCTTTAATTAATTCCTTCGAATATTCACCATCGCGAACAGTAACTATATTAAAGCCAAGAGCAAAACCGACATTGTTTGTGAACTTATATACGAGGTTCATGTCAACGTATCCTCCAAATCCTGACAGTTTGTCTGAGTTCCATTCCATTTCACCATGTCCTAAACTGATGGAACAGCCCAAACGCCACCTTGCATCCTCGCTTTCAACTGCAAATGCTAATGATGGGCCATAATAAGTCATTTCTATTGTACCATTCCAGGTTCCCAAAGCTTTAACGTAGTGTGCACCAATTCCAAAGTAACAGTTCTCTCTGCTTGTGTTAGGATGCCAGAAATGATGATAGGACAGTGAACCACATTTGGTTGACACATCCTTGTTTGTTTGGTAACCGTTTGAAAATTCTGACGTGTACCAGCCAATTCCATAATTTGCCTTGAATTCATTTGAATTTGTTTTGTGTTCCCTTTGACTGTCATTCTTGTCAGCAGTTACAACGACAAAGTCTTCTTCCTGTGCATATAAGTTACATGCACTGATGAATGTCAATGCAACAACACATAAAGTTCTTAATACCATATTTTCAGTAGTTAATTAAGTTAGAATAGTTTAAATTCGAGTGCAAAGATAGTATTATTACACGATATACGATGTACATGAAATGAAAAAACAAGCTTTGGCATCGCCATTTCTGTATGATATGTGAATGAAACAATGATTTATTTTGCTTCAACTCGCATATTACCATCACTAATGTAATCATTCATGTGTATTATAAAAATAAAGGATTATGCTACTTCTGATTTGAGACAATAATTATAAGTATTAATGTCTCAAATGATGTTTTGTGCAGATAAGACATACATGGAAATGTATCGAAGAACTGAAATAGGACAATACTGCGCCCAAATTATAAGTGTGACTCAATAAAACTTCATACCTTTGCAGTGTTCAAAATATAATAGCTTTTTCTAAGTTCATCACTTTCTAAAAAATCCAAGCCTATCGATACTGAAGTGTCAGGTTGTTAGTTGGAGAATAGTTGCTGCTTCGTATAGGAGTGGCAACTTTTTTTATGCACTTTTTTTATCTTATGATAGCTGATTACTCATTATTTTTATGGTGCAAAATAGACATATATGGTTGCAAAGCCTCCAAAACTTAGCCCGAATGCCTATCTGTTTTTCCCCGGCCTTTAAGGCTTCATATTCGATCAAATCAAACTGTACAGCACAAAAAAGTGGTTAGCATTACGCTAACCACCTCTAAAGCTGTAACTAAATCTGTATTTATAATGAAATGAAAAAATACTTTGTTTTTATCTTACCACGTATTTCTTTCCGTTTCTGATATAAATACCAGGCATGAGTGTCTCGTTTGCGTTCAAGCATGTACCTTCGAGTGTGAAGATTGGTGCATCGTCTTCTGCATCAACTGATGGAGATGTACAGATGCCAGTAGTTGTCTGTTCTCCGTCGAACAGTTCGTTGTTTGGGATGAAGTCTTCAAGAATTTCGTCATTATTCTCACCCTTGACGATTACACGCATACGGCTGAGGTTCGTCTTGTGGAACACCTGTTTATTACGCTCTGTTACCTTCATGTACCAACGGTTAGGATTGAGGTATGCGTTGGTGTTGGTTGTGTAGCAGAACTGACCTCTTGAGAGGGCGTAGTACTTGTTTGATACCATGTCGATACCAGAAATGACTCGATAAGTTCCTGTAAGTTCAAAACTTGTTTCAACTGTTGAACAGTCGATGGAGTTGCTCTCTGCTGGATATACAAGTGCATTAGTGAGGATTATTTCTTTCTCACCAGCATTCTTTACTCTTATGAAGTATGGATGGTTGGCATAGATATTACCTGACAGAACCTTGATGATCTCAAGTTCTGTTTCGTCATACTCACCGTCGTCGTCGTTGTCGTACATACGGATTGCATTGAGACGTGCAATGTCGTAGTCGTCCTTCCAATCATTGTATTCCATTGTGAATGGGACGTATAGCGCTTGCCACATTGTATTCTGGAAATTGCGTGAGTAGGTGAGTGTCGCTGCTCTGCGATAGTTGGTTGCACTGTATGTCTGTCCGTCAACGAAATTCACTTCTGTCACATCTTCTACATCGTCAATCGAAGGCTCTGTATTGCTACTTGTGTTGATTGTTTCAATCGTTCCGAATTTGTTCCATGGATGATTGCCGATATAATTGTCGTAGTAGTCTTTCTTTACTTTCAATGTAAGCCTGTCAAGAGGATTGTAACTTGTATTTATCCTTCCGAAAGCATCCTCTGCCACATATCCTGGCACATCGCCTTCAAATGTGAGTGCAGAACCTGCGCCTATCTTTATTGCTTCAGAGCCAATGTATGAAACTGTCGAAGGTAAAGTTATGTTTCTTATAGTTGCACTGCTAATTGCCCCATTACCTATGAAGTAGAGACCAGTAGGCAGAATGAGAGACTCAACGTAAAGGCGGTTGAGAGCTGATGGACCAATCTTTTTGAGCGTGGTTGGCAGTACAAGTTCCTCGATAGGACATTGATTGAAACAAGATTCCTGCAACTCAGTAACTTCGCCAAGTATTCTCACGGTTTTAAGTTTGGTACAGTCAAAGAAAGCATAGCTACCAATAGTAGTAACGGACTGCGGAATGTCAATTGAAACCAATCCGTGACAGCTATGGAATGCGTATGAGGCAATACCCGTAACTCCATGTGGAATGGTTGTGTAGTTGCAAGCAAAGAGCAATGTTCCATTCCACTTGTCTATAACTGCATTACAGTTTTCACGTGAATCGTAAACAATGTTATTTGGATCTACAGATATGGATGAGCATCTGTAGGTGTCAAAAGCCAAACTACCGATGTTCACCACATTGCGTGGAATGTAAAGTGAACTGAGTACCACTCCTCTGAAAGCCTTGTCGCCAATACGTTTGAGTGACAGAGGAAATGTAATTGAAATGCTGGTTGTGCTTTGGGTAGCATTCTCAAATGCATTGCTTTGTACTTCCTCCAAAGTGTTTGGGAAAACAAGTGAATGATTGATGTTGCACTCGCAGAAGGCGTTTGTACCAATCATGTTCACTTTAGATGTCTCCAATCCCATAATGGTGGTTAGATTTGAACATTTGTAGAAAGCAGCAGCTCCAATCTCTGTAAGTGAGCTTGGAAGGTTAATGCTACTAAGTGATGTACATCCGAAGAAAGCACGTGAGTTTATCTTCTCAATGGTGTTTGGTAAGTTTATACCTGTCAAATTTGTACAGCCTTGAAAAGCATCCGTGTTGATATATTTTACAGGATATACAACATTGTCCACTTCAATGTAGGATGGAATATCCACATCGCCCACGTATGGCCACAACGTATTGGTGCCTGCATCATATCGTTTGATGACGGCAGCATAACGATTATTATTTGTATTGACATATTCGTAGTAAACGTCGTTAATGATGGCTATAGATGCGGCATAAATAGAATTGGCGCATGCAAATAGCAGTGCCATAATAAGATATTTAACATTCCTTTGTGTTCCCATATTTCATTTCCCGAATAATGTTTGACATTCTTGTTTTTTCCGTTTTGATAATACCTATTGTGGTATTTTGCGTATCTAATTTTCATAAGATAACCTTGCAAATATATAAAGTTTTTGTCTTACGTCAAAAAAAAGAAGAAGAAAATCTGAAAAAGTGGCTTTCTAATGGCACTACTTATCATTTACGAACAATCAAAGGGTAAAAAAGCAAGTGAAGCTTGCACTTCACTTGCTTTCCTCGTTTATATGAAGAGTTACCTAAGATGGCGATAAACTCTATTCATTATTATTCATTCTCGATTCAGCATTTACTTCAGTCCTGCCTTCAGTGAACGGATGACGGCAGAGTTGAAGCCAGCATGGTCAAGTTCGTTGAGTCCCTTGATGGTTACTCCACCAGGGGTAGTGACCTTGTCGATAGCCTCTTCTGGATGCCAACCTGTCTCCTTGAGAAGGCTCACCGCACCTTGCATTGTCTGGAGAGCAATCTGTTTTGCCTGCTGTGGGTAGAAGCCCATCTCGCAACCGCCTTCCATCTGGGCACGGATGTAACGCATAACATAAGCAATGCCGCATGATGCCATCATCATTCCTGGACCTACGAGGTTCTCGGTAACAACGAGAGTGTCACCGCAGATATCGTAAAGGGACTTCACACAGTCAAGACTCTCCTGACTTGCGTTACTGCCCTTGGCAATGAAACTCATGCTTGCACCAAACTCTGCTGCTATGTTTGGAATGACATAGAAGAAGTTGGCAGCGTTTGTTCCGAGTGTCTCAGCAAGCTTGTCTGTCGTAAAGTTGGCGGCATCGCTCACCACAATCTGCTTCTTGAAGTCGAGCACAGGCTTCAACTCGCCAAGGACGAGAGGCATAAGCCA
>JAGCWG010000356.1 GCA_017961965.1 Bacteroidaceae bacterium
AATAGATTTTTGAGTTCTTAATTCACTTTTCGCTTAAAAGCCGTATTTTTGCATCATAATCAAACTCTTGGTTGATTATGGAACAAATAAATCAATGCCAGATCAAAGTTAATATATTAACCCGAAAACGACAGAAACAGCAGTCCCCTATCTTGGACTTTTAGTAAAAAAGGCAGAGATGTATTGTGGTACTTTCCATACCATCTTGAGTAATTTCAATAGGATAGGATGCTTGAATCCATACTGTCTGTATAGCAGTATGTCTTCTGCCCACACGTGGCTCATGTGTGCCCATGGGGTGGAGAGTCCTCCCATGCGCATGAGGATTACGGTCTCTGGCAAATAGGTGACTTTGATATCCTTGTGACAGAGGCACTTGATGAGAAATTTTGTGTCGGCAGAAATCTCGTATCGCTCATCATAGAGACCGTTTTGCATGATGAAGTCCTTGCGCATATATACGGTGGTGTGTAGTGGGAGCCATCCCCATCCCAATTTACATCGGGAGAATTTACCGCCTTTCCATACACGTTTCACCTTGCTCAGGTTGTTGCGGTCAACGTAGATGCCGTCGGCATATAGCATGTCGGCATTTGTCTCCTCAAGTTGCTTGGCTATGTGGCTTATTGTGTCTGGAGCAACAAGCATGTCGTCTGAATGTACAAGCCCGATGTAGTCGCCTGTAGCCATGCGGATACCCTTGTTGATTGCCTCGTACATTCCGCGGTCTATCTCTGAAATGATGTGTGTGACTTTTCCACGGTATTCATTAACAATATCCATAGTTCTGTCCTTGGATGCACCATCTATGATGATATACTCTATATCATCATAGTCCTGGGAGATTACACTTTCAATAGCGTCCCTAATGGTGTCCTCCCTATTGTAACAAACTGTGATTATTGTTATTTTCACCTGTTATGATTATTCTTTCTACGACATGTTATCCAAATCTGTACAAAGGTAAAACTATTATTTGTTTCTACGAAGCAAAATGAAGATTTTTATCATCCAATATGGTGACCAAAGTATTTCCTGAGGATAAAATGGCAAAAAGCGCATGATATTTGCCTGTCTTTTGATGAAACGCTTCAGGTGGTTCTCCTTTGACTTACCTTTTGTAAGACAGCCTCTGTCCTGTATCGGCTTGAATAGTTCCCTTAATAGAGCGTGGCCTTGCCTCTTGTTTGGCTTGCAAAGGAGATGTTGCTCGTCAAGACCGAATACGTCATGAAGTATATACATGACTCCAGATGCGAAACCGTCAATTCCGAACCTGTCGAGCAGACGCATGTATTCTGCCTTTTCATTCTCGGTGAGGTTGCAGCTCTTTAGTACGAAGAAATAGTCGATGACTGGTTTCAGTTCCAGTTCCTCGTCAATGACGTGACGGAAAAGATGCGTGAGTAGATATGGGATGTCAAACTCTGTGTCTGTCGTGTTGTATCCGTCTTCTATGCTATCGCACTTTGGGAAAAGCCTTTGCCCTTGTAGTGTTACCCATGTCTGAAAACGACGGTTGGCAAATGGGTTGGCGAAGAATGACGGAGTGAAGTGTACCTCTATGCTCGTGTCCTTCATCACGTTGAAGTCGCAATGATGGTAGAGTATGGTGTCTGGTTCCCTTACGGATCGTATATATGCAACAATGTCATCCTTGCTTCCTTCGAGCCACACGTCTATGTCGCTGCTGTGGCGAAGTTCAGGGTGTGGAAAATACTGAGAAAGGGACAATCCCTTGAGTATGACGGAGCGGAAACCATATTTCTTGAATGTGCGTGTGACGTGTATTACCTGTTTCTTCATGCGTATGTTGTCCTCTTTCATCTTGTTGGCAAGAGTGAACCAGTCGGCAGAAATGTCGGCAGGTGGCATCTGTTCCTTCGGGATGGATGTGATTGCACTAAAAAGGATTCCGGCTATTCCATGCCTATTGGCAAGGGCATACAACTCAGTCCACTCCTCGTCTGAGGGTGGTGTGCTAAACTCCTTTTGCGTGCCTAACGCTATGCGTATCAGTTCTATGAAATTGTCCATACTTTTTAATGTCAAGTTTCAAATCTATCATTTATGCCTCCGGATTGGATGTTCCTCAACACAGAGGACACTGAGACCACAGAGACCTTCTCGGAGAGTTCTCTTTTATAAAACTCTGGGCCCTCTGTGTTCTTTGTGTTTCATATTTTTCGGGATGCATAAATTTGACATTTGCAATTAAAGATTACTGATTACTCTTTCCCTTATCTTTTGTGCAGGATTGCCCTGATAGATGTATCCTGCTTCCATGTCCTGTGTTGCTATGCTTCCAGCAGTCAGGATGGCATTGGTATGTACTGTTATTCCAGGGCATACGATGGTCTTTGCACCTACCCATGCTCCGTCCTCTATCGTTACTGGTGCGTTGCGATATGGGAATGAAGAAACGGTATAGTCGTGGTTGCCTGTGAGAATCATTGCGCCTTGGCTTATGCACACGTTATTGCCGATAGCCACCTTGTCAAGGTTGTCTATCCAGCAGTATTCACCGAGCCATACGTTATCACCTATGGTAAGATTCCATGGCGACTTGATTATTACATTGTTCTTGATGACGAGTCCCTTGCCAATCTTAGCACCGAAAAGGCGTAAGAGCCATGTCTTGATGCCCATGAAGGGATTCCAGCTTGCGCGTACTATCAGGGCATTGACAATGAACCACAGCGCAATCTTTATTGCGCCTGCTCCCTTGTCAAAGTTGCCTGTACTGAAACTTGCAAGATTCACCTTTATGCCGCTGTCTATTTCCATATCTTCAGGTCATTGTATATGTTTATCAGTTCGTCTGCGACTTTTACGGTACAGTATTGGCTTTCCATGAGTGCCCTGCCGTTTCTGCCCATTTCCCTCAACTTATCCTCTGGTGTGTCAAGGAATGTTCTTATTGCTTCGGCAAGTGGGTCGGAACCTGTTTCAATCCACCATCCGCATTGTCCTTCCGTCTCGCCTGTCTCTGCGTTTTTCTGTCCGCAAATCTTTTCCCAAGGCGTGCCTTTGGTCGTTATCACGGGAGTGCCGCAGGCAAGTGACTCTGCCACTACGAGTCCGAAACTCTCAGCCATAGAGGGTAGTACTGAGAGTGAAGCTTTGCGAAACATATCCAGTTTACTCTCTTCATACACAGGTTTGTGGAA
>JAGCWG010000357.1 GCA_017961965.1 Bacteroidaceae bacterium
ATAACTAAAAAACTTAAAAACTAACAAACTCAAAAACTTACTTAATACTCATATCCGCTTCCTCCGAGGAATTCCCTGAGTATAGAGTATTTAGGCAGCAAATTCACGTCTATAGGATGTACCATGGAAACGAACTTCAGTAACCTTTGTGCTTCGAAGTAAGCGGGCTCATCCTTAGTGACATTCTTCAATAGAGGAATAGCCTCGTGACGAAGCACACCAAGTTCGTAAGGGAACGAAGTGTTCACGCTTGCGTTGGCATACTTCTGGTAAGGCACAATCCACCTGTGTTCACCAAGTCGAACGCTTGGCCATCGTTCGATGGTTGCCTGTGCCGTAGTACCACGATACTTGTAGTCACGTACCATGCGACGGATGAGACGGTTGTCGGCACTTAGGTAGCAACGCTTGTTCTCGCCAATCTTGAGTGCTGAACCTGATATGTATATACGGTAAAGCAGGTCGTTGGCAAGCGAACCTGTCAGTTCTGGATTAAGACCGTGAATGCCTTCGATAAGGAGGATGGAATCAGGTTCCATCTTTGTTGGCTCGCTTTGCCATTCACGTTCGCAATTAGTGAAATTGTAACGTGGAAGTGTCACTTCCTCCCCAGCTACGAGGCGGGTGAGGTGTTCCTCGATAAGTTTGAGGTCGAGGGCATAGAGCGACTCAAAGTCGTATTCGCCATGTTCGTCAAGAGGACAATCCTCAAGAGTGCCGTAATAGTCGTCAAGCGACATCATCTTTGGCTTTAGTCCTTGCTGTTCAAGCGCGTATGCCATTTTTTTGCAGAATGTTGTCTTTCCACTTGACGAAGGACCTGCGATGAGTACCACCTTTGGCATCTTTATGGCAATATCCTCTGCCACGCTACTTATCATTACTTCCTTAAGTTTCTCAAGTACAGTAATAATATCGGCAACCCTTCCGTTGTCGATAATGCTGTTTATCTCGTCAAGCGAAATGTCTGCCGTGAGCATCCTGTCAGCTGGAACTCCGTTTATCTCAAGGACACCGACGATTCTGTTTACTAACTCAGAGAGACTGTTTTCGTCGTATTTTTTTTGCAATTCAGCCTTAAAACCGTCTGAAACGATTAATTTTTTATCTACGACTACGAACTTTTCTGACTTTTTATTATTTTTGCAGTTGTTTTGCATAACTTCCTAAAGTTTATCGAAGCACAAATATATACATTTTATTTTATACCTTGATAATTTATTCAGGGAATTAACAAAATTTATATGAACGAATCTCATATTGACGCAATCCACATCATTACGCTCGTCGGCTCTGTTGCGCTCCTCATGTACGGTATGAAGGTCATGAGTGAAGGACTACAGAAGATGGCAGGTAGTAAACTCAGAAATGTGCTTGGTACGATGACTACCAATCGTGTGACAGGAGTTCTTACTGGTGCATTCATCACCACGGCTATACAGTCGTCAACAGCCACTACGGTCATGACCGTAAGCTTCGTAAGTTCAGGACTTCTTACACTTGCACAAGCGATATCTGTAATCATGGGTGCCAATATCGGTACCACCGCCACGGCTTGGATTATGGTATTGGGTGGTAGTAATTTCAATATGCTTGGCGTTGTCTATGCGGCAATCATATTTGCAATCATTCTTATTTATACTAAGAAAAACACGAATCTCGGAGAATTTATCATAGGACTCGCATTCATGCTTCTCGGATTGACTACCTTGAAGAATAATGCTACAGAAATGAACCTTGCTGGCAACGAAGCCATCATGGGATTCTTTACTTCTACATGTCATTGGGGATACGGAAGCTACATACTCTTCCTGCTTATCGGAGGACTTATGACATGTGCCGTACAAAGTTCTGCAGCTATCATGGCTATCACCATGACTCTCTGCTCTACAGGAGTTATGCCTATAGATATGGGTATTGCACTCGTTATGGGTGAAAACATAGGTACGACAATCACTTCAAATGTTGTTGCCCTCTCAGCTTCCACTCAGGCACGTCGTGCTGCCATGGCACACCTCGTGTTCAACCTCTTTGGAGTCATCTGGGTACTCTGTATCTTCAAGTATTTCGTAGGAGCAATATGTGATGTATGGCATGTGCCATTCACTCCTGGCGAGGTGTCAGGTAAGATGAGCGCAACATCGCTCAACGCCATTCTTGCCACATTCCATACAGCATTCAATGTATGCAACGTGTTTATCCTTATATGGTTTGTAAAGCCGCTTGAGAAAATCGTATGCCTTATCGTTACTCCACGTGCAGGCGGAGATGACGAGGAAGAGGGTAGGCTTCACTTTATCAGCGGAGGTGTCCTCTCTACGGCAGAGCTTTCAATACTTGAGGCAAAGAAGGAAATCAACGTATTCGTCAACCGTTGCGTCAAGATGTATGCTATGACTCAGGAGCTTCTCCACGTGAAGAAAGGCGATGAGTTCAATAAACTCTACAGTCGTATTGAGAAGTACGAAAGTATTACGGATAATCTTGAGGTA
>JAGCWG010000358.1 GCA_017961965.1 Bacteroidaceae bacterium
AGAAGGTATGATGCTCGCTATCCTCTTGATGAACGTCTTCGCTCCACTCATCGACTACTGCTTCATTCAGTCAAATATTAACAAGCGTGCTAAGCGTGTTGCAAAATAAGGAGGAAACAGAAATGGCAAAATTGAATACAAATAGCAACGTATATACTATTGTATATGCAAGCGTGATGGTAATCATCGTAGCATTCCTCCTCGCCTTCGTAGCATCATCACTCAAGGCAACTCAGGATGCTAACGTGGCTCGTGACGTAAAGGGACAGATTCTTTCATCAGTAAACCTTCGTGGCGAGGCTGACGTTGATGCCAAGTATGCAGAGGTTATCACAGAGAACGCTGACGGAACATTCACTGCTAATATCAATGGTGAGCAGAAGCTCATCGTACCTCTCAAGGGTGCTGGTCTCTGGGGTCCAATATGGGGTTACATCTCAGTTAACAAGGACGGTGAGACTGTTTACGGCGCATTCTTCAACCACGAAGGTGAGACAGCAGGTCTTGGTGCACGTATCGTAGAAGAATGGTTCCAGACAGGCTTCAACGGAAAGAAGATTTTCATGGGCGACGAGGTTGCTCTTGGAGTTTACAAGGCTGGTAAGGCACCATCTAACCTCTCAGCTGATTATGTAGTTGACGCAGTAACAGGTGCAACACTTACTTCTGACGGTGTTCGCAACATGATTCAGAAGTGTATTGCTCAGTATGCAGACGCAATCAAGGCCTTCAAGGGCGGCGAGAGCAAGTCTTGCGACGCTAAGCCATGCTGTGGCGAGGGACAGTGCGAGATGGCTGATTCTTGCTGTGCTGATTCATGCGCTGACTGCGCTTCATCATGCGATGAGTGTGGTGCATGCAAGGCAGAGAAAGAGTGTGGTGCTTGCTGCGAATCAGATAATACTAACAAATAAACAAGGAGGACAAAGAATATGAGTTTATTTTCAAAAGAAAATGGCGAGGTTTTTAAGAGTCCACTGAACCTTAACAACCCGGTAGCTGTTCAGGTCCTCGGTATCTGTTCTGCTCTCGCTGTAACATCACAGTTAAAGCCAGCAATCGTAATGGGTCTCTCCGTTACTGTTATCACTGCTTTTGCTAACGTGATCATTTCATTGCTCCGTAAGACAATTCCAAACCGTATCCGTATCATCGTACAGCTCGTTGTCGTTGCCGCTCTCGTAACAATCGTGAGCAACATCCTCAAGGCATACGTTTACGATGTGTCAGTACAGCTCTCTGTCTATGTCGGACTCATCATCACAAACTGTATCCTCATGGGACGTCTTGAGGCATTCGCCATGCAGAACGGTCCTTGGGAGTCATTCCTCGATGGTGTAGGTAACGGACTTGGATACGCATTCGTTCTTGTAGTAGTAGGATTCTTCCGTGAGCTTCTTGGCTTCGGTACTATCCTCGGCTTCCAGGTTGTTCCTGACTGCTGCTACATGGAGAACGGAGGTTTATATCTCAACAACGGTATGATGACAATGCCAGCCATGGCACTCATCCTCGTTGCATGTTTCATCTGGGCACACCGCTCAATAAACAAGGAAAAGTAAATTATGGAACACTTCATTCAATTATTCGTCCGCTCAATCTTCGTGGACAACATGATTTTCGCTTTCTTCTTGGGTATGTGCTCTTACCTCGCAGTATCTAAGACAGTAAAGACATCATTTGGACTTGGTGTTGCAGTTACATTCGTACTCCTCATCACAGTACCAGTTGACTACATTCTTCAGACAAAGGTTCTTGCAAACGGAGCGCTTGCAGAAGGAGTTGACCTCACATTCCTTGCATTCATCCTCTTTATTGCAGTGATTGCAGGTATCGTACAGCTCGTAGAGATGATTGTAGAGCGTTTCTCTCCATCACTCTATGCTGCACTCGGTATCTTCCTTCCACTTATCGCAGTAAACTGTGCAATCATGGGTGCATCACTCTTCATGCAGCAGCGTATCAACATGGATCCATCATCTACACAGTACATCGGTGGAGTCGGTGACTGCGTTGCCTACGCACTCGGTTCAGGTATCGGTTGGACACTCGCTATTGTCGGCCTTGCAGCAATCCGTGAGAAGATGGCTTACTCTGATGTGCCAAAGCCACTCCAGGGTCTTGGTATCACATTCATCACAGTAGGTCTCATGGCAATGGCATTTATGTGTTTCTCAGGTCTCAAAATTTAAAAGAAAGGACATAAAAAATGGATATAACATTTATCATTTATAGCATTGCAGTGTTCTTGGGAATAGTGCTTGTTTTGGTTATCGTCCTCCTCGTAGCAAAGAATTTCCTTTCTCCAAGCGGACAGGTAACTATCACAATCAACGGCAAGGACAAGCTTACAGTTGACCAGGGCGGAAGCCTTCTCTCTACTCTTGCTGCTCAGGATGTATATCTCCCATCAGCATGTGGTGGTAAAGGTTCATGCGGACAGTGCAAGTGCCAGATTGTAGAAGGTGGTGGCGAGATTCTCGACTCTGAGAAGGGTCACTTCACTCGCAAGCAGATTAAGGAAGGTTACCGCCTCGGCTGTCAGGCTAAGGTTAAGGGCGACCTCTCAATCAAGGTTCCAGACTCAGTAATGGGTGTAAAGGAATGGGAATGTACAGTTATCGGCAACAAGAACGTTGCTACATTCATCAAGGAGTACAAGGTTGCTCTTCCTCCAGGCGAGCACATGGACTTCGAGCCAGGTTCTTACGCACAGATCAAGATTCCTGCATTCCAGATGGATTACGACAAGGATATCGACAAGAGCCTCATTGGCGACACTTACCTCCCAGCATGGGAGAAGTTCGGACTCTTCGGACTCAAGTGCGTCAACGACACTCCAACTATCCGTGCATACTCTATGGCCAACTATCCAGACGAGGGCGATATCATCACGCTTAACGTACGTATCGCTACTCCACCATTCAAGCCAAAGGATCAGGGTCCAGGCTTCATGGATGTCAACCCAGGTATCGCATCATCTTACATCTTCTCTCTCAAGCCAGGCGACAAGGTAATCATGTCAGGTCCTTACGGAGAGTTCCGTCCTAAGTACGGTACAGGTCGTGAGATGATTTGGGTCGGTGTTTGTGCCGGTATGGCTCCTCTCCGTGCACAGATTATGCACTGCTTGAAGACTCTCAACATCCGTGACCGCGAGATGCACTACTTCTACGGAGCACGTGCCCTCGAGGAGATTCCATTCCTTGATGACTTCCTCGCACTTGAGAAGGAGTACTCTAACTTCCACTTCC
>JAGCWG010000359.1 GCA_017961965.1 Bacteroidaceae bacterium
AACATTGGAATGCTTGAAAGTATTGACGGCATTCCGTCTATGCTCTTTCGTCCATTGCAGAAAGTGTAGTCAAAGCTAAGGCTCTTCTCGTAGAGTGAATCTATGAATGGAGCATAGCCCTTGTACTTTCCCCCTTCAAGTCTTTCGTTATATTTGCCTATGTATTCGCGGCCAAAACTCTCCACGATGAGAACAACAACGTTGTGTCCTTTGAGCGAAGCATGAAGAGACGAGTCACATTTCTCGTCATAGATATGAACAGGAGAATAAATCCTGTCAAGCTCTTCCTTTGTGAAATATTGTGGATTGACGAATGTCTTCTTTGTCCAAGTACGAATAAGCGAGAATGGCGTGTTGAGTATGACGGCTGCCTCAGCAGGACGGTTGACATACTGGTTTGCGTTGCTTATAGTAATTGGGCGTACGGCTGTAGTTGCTCCGCCTCTCATTCCGCATATCGTGAGCGGTATGTACAGGAGGAAACAAGCAAAGTGAATGGCGTAGTATTGAGACAATCTTTTCCAATCAGGGAAGAATATGTTTCCCTTTGGAGTCACATATAGCTTGTATAATCCGTAGAAAAGTACGCCAGCAAAGATTACCAGATACCAATGGCGCAGAAACTCGGTTCCCATGATGCTGAGCATGTTACCCTCGTTGCTAAATTCGCTAAAGACGTACATGGTTGTGCGTCTTCCAGTATATTGAAAATAAACGGAATCAATTATGTTTATTGCAATAAAGATTGAGTTGAGTATGACAAACATCCACCTACAAATATTTGTCCAGAGCTTTGATTCCTTGAAATGCAAGGGGAAAAGCATGAATGCTGCATAAATGACGTTGGTATAAAGGATTGCAGAGGTGTCAAACATCCAGCATCCTGTGAGAATGTCTGTCCACGAGTTGCGGAAGAATGATTCGGAGAAAAGACTCCAGTTCTCCAACAGGTACTCAATACGGCAGATGGCGTATGCCACATACACGAGTGCTATATTGCACACGAATGCTACGATGTTGGATGTATAATTCCTCTTTATTTCCATGTCTATTACGTCAAGTTCTTTATTGTTGAGAGTCTATAGTGAGTCAGTACTGAGTCTATACTTAGTCAATACTTTGTCTCAACCTGGCAAGTTAATTTTTAACTTTTATTTTTTAACTTTTAACTCCGCAGGATGGCAGCTACTTTCTCGGCTATTGCCCTTGGTTCAATCTGGTTCATGCAACGAAGGTCACCAAACTGGCAAGGCTTGTTGCCGTATATTGAGCATGGACGACAAGGCATGTCGATGTCTATTATGTTGTCACGTCCTTGGCCGTATGCCGTAAATCCTGCCTTAGGATGAGTTGCACCCCAGATGCTGAGGGTCTTTGTTCCCACCATGGCAGCCATGTGCATATTGGCTGAATCCATGCTTATCATGAGGTCAAGCTGAGTCATGAGGAGAAGCTCATCACGAAGACCGTTCAACTTGCCGCATGTTGACTTTATTCCGTCACACTCCCAAGTCTTGAGTTCCTCACTCTCCTCCTTGCCTGCTCCAAAGAGGAACACCTTGTACCCCTTCTCCAACAAGAGCTGGGCGGCAAGGCGCATCTTGTCAAGAGGATATACTTTCTGGGCATGTGCTGCAAAAGGAGCGATACCTATCCACTTCTCTCCTTCCGCCTTTGTTCCCGTAAACTTACGGATTTCAACGAGAGACGACTGAAGAACAAATCGTTCCATGACAGCCCTGCGACCGTTATAGTCAACCTTGAAGTCAATATTGAGAAGTTTGCGGAACACATCGGCATAACGCTCTGTCATGAGAGGAAGTTCCTTGGCATCCTGACTATGACCGATAAGAGCTTTCTTGTCGTCACGTCCCTTGTCAATCACTCCCACCTTTACTCCTGCCATACGGAAACAGAATCTCACATACTTGGTGCGAAGAACGTCATGAATGTCAGCCACAGCGTTGAACTCATGCTTTCGGAGTTCCTTATAGAGTTTTGTCAACCCCGTTATTCCCTTGTAGTCGTCGAGGTCTATGCCAATCACGTTCACGTTGGCTGGCATCCACTCGTACATAGGGACAAAACGCTTGCGTGTCACTACCGTAATACGTATGTTGCTGTATTGTGACGCAAGGCTGTGGATTACAGGTACGGTCATGGCTACATCTCCCATGGCAGAGAAACGCATCACCAAAAGCCTTGTGAGTTCAGATTCTTTCTTGCAGAATAATGACATAAATGGTTGTTTTTGTGTTGTTGCAAAATGGGCGATTTTACAAACATTTTGATAATGCATGAAGGTTCGTTAATCCTTCGTTAATGGTTCGTCAACCCTTCGTAATTTTTTCGAGATTTTTCAAGAGTCAAAGTGTAAGCACTCTTTCGAAGGATGCGTATCAAAATGTCAAAAATCACCAGAACTTGTTGTGCTCCTTGGAATATTCCATTCCGATGGTCGCAAGCTTTGCACAGATGACTTCCTTGTCAACGTCCTCTTTCATGCAGAATTCGTCAAGGTCCTTGTAGAAGTCACGCAATTTCATATTCACGATGCTGAAGAGCATCATTGGATCCTCTGGAAGAGTCATGAGTATTTAAGTTTGTAAGTTCTTGAGTTTTTAAGTTTTGAGTTTGTAAGTTCTAATTCAAAAATAACGCCACAGCATCCCTGTGGGAAACTGTGGCGAACATTTTCGTATTCCTTGTTCACAGGATTACTTACGAAGACCGAGAGCCTTAACGATAGCACGGTAACGCTCGATGTCCTTACGCTTGAGATAAGCGAGGAGTGAACGACGCTGACCTACGAGCTTCACGAGGGCACGGTTTGTGCTGTAGTCCTTGTGGTTAGCCTTTACATGCTCTGTAAGGTGCTGGATACGGTAAGTAAGGAGAGCAACCTGGCTCTCGCATGAACCTGTGTTAGTAGCAGAACCACCGTACTGTGCGAAGATTTCTGCCTTCTTTGCTGAATCAAGATACATAATTGTATTTGTATTAAATAATTAATAAATAGTTGTTGTCTGCCGAGCCTCAATTATCAGCAATAATATTCGGCTCGTTCAGAAATCGTGCGCAAAGGTACGAAAAAGAATTAAGAATTGAGAATTAAGAATTAAGAATTTAACGAGTTATAGTGTTTTTTCTATCTTTTTACGGTTTATTTCCAATTTTATGCGTAACTTTGCACCTGAAATTATAATTTTTAAGGTTTAAGAAAAATAAAGATTGTTTGTCATCGTCAGGAATATTTATTTTCATATTGTGACCATGCTTAATCTTAATTCTTAAATCTTAATTCTCAATTTGAATATGCAGGACATAAGAAACATCGCTATCATAGCGCACGTTGACCACGGAAAGACAACCCTGGTTGACAAGATGCTGCTTGCAGGAAACCTTTTCCGCGAGAATCAGCAGACAGGAGATTTGATTTTGGATAACAATGAGCTCGAGCGTGAGCGTGGTATAACAATTCTCTCAAAGAATGTATCAATCAACTATAAGGGAGTAAAAATCAACGTTATTGATACTCCGGGACACAGCGACTTCGGTGGCGAGGTAGAACGTGTGCTCAATATGGCTGACGGATGTATCCTTCTTGTGGATGCGTTCGAGGGTCCTATGCCTCAGACACGTTTCGTACTCCAGAAGGCACTCGAAATAGGTCTCAAGCCAGTTGTTGTTGTCAACAAGGTTGATAAGCCTAACTGTCGTCCAGAAGAGGTTTACGAGATGGTGTTCGACCTTATGTTCTCACTCAACGCTACTGAGGACCAGCTCAACTTCCCAGTCGTTTACGGTTCTGCCAAGAACGGATGGATGGGTCCTGACTACTCTAAGCCAACAAATGACATCACTTATCTTCTTGATGTCATTCTCGATACAATTCCTGCTCCTGAGCGTCTTCAGGGAACATCACAGATGCTCATCACAAGTCTTGACTACTCAACTTATACAGGTCGTATTGCTGTAGGTCGTGTACATCGTGGTACTCTCAAGGCAGGTCAGCAGATTACAATCTGCCACCGTGACGGAAGTCAGGAGAAGACAAAGATTAAGGAGCTTCACACATTCGAGGGTATGGGTCACCGTACAACTGAGGAGGTTCAGTCAGGTGACATCTGTGCCGTTATCGGTCTTACAAACTTTGAAATCGGAGACTCAATCTGCGACTTCGAGGCACCAGAGGCACTCCCAACAATCAGCATCGACGAACCAACAATGTCCATGCTCTTTACAATCAACAACTCTCCATTCTTCGGTAAGGAAGGTAAGTTCTGTACAAGCCGCCACATCAACGAGCGTCTTGCAAAGGAACTTGAGAAGAACCTTGCACTCCGTGTTGCTCCAAAGGGTGACTCAACAGACAGCTGGATTGTAAGCGGCCGTGGTGTGCTCCACCTCTCTGTCCTCATCGAGACAATGCGTCGTGAGGGTTACGAGCTTCAGGTAGGTCAGCCACAGGTTATCTATAAGGAAATCAATGGCGAGAAGTGCGAGCCAATCGAGGAACTCACAATCAACGTGCCTGAGGAGTTCTCAAGCAAGATGATTGATATGGTAACTCGTCGTAAGGGTGAGATGCTCTCAATGGAGGCACAGGGCGACCGTGTGAATATCGAGTTCGAGATTCCATC
>JAGCWG010000360.1 GCA_017961965.1 Bacteroidaceae bacterium
ATATATTATATCCTTAGGGTTAAGTTCCAACACAGCCCCCTGTCCCTGCCCCACTATAGTACAAGTGAGTTCTGGCTCTATGGCACCTTCGTCCTCGCCATCCTCCGACAGTTTGCGCTGGCGTTCCTCCAGCAAGGCATTAATAGAACGTATGTTTTCAAGTTCCTCCTTGAGCTTATCATTCTTTATACTGTAGTACATGAAGATGAAGATGACAACCATCAGCGATGCCACGCACATACTCATCGCAAGGAACGGCTGAACCATGAATGTTCCATCCTTCACGATATACTCCAACGCATTACCTTTCCATCCGTAGCCCTGAAAAGCAAGGAGCGTCAAGGTAATCAATGGCACAAGCATCACGGCACGTACCAGACTTTCCATTACATAACGCTTGACTGAGAGCGTGCTCATACGAAGACGGAACACATATATTGCTATCAGTTCCACCACCATAGCATCGAAGAAACTTATCAACGTCTCCGACACTATCAGCACGATTCGTGTCATGCCCTCAAGTCTGTCTATGCCCCATGGCTGAAAAAGCGCAAGGCAAAGCATCACTATCAGGCAGCTCTTGGCACAGCCTTTGATTATATCCTTCATGATTATTTCTTGAGTTTTAAGTTAGTTAGCATTAAATTATTGCCATTTTCAAAAAGTGTGACAAAAATAAGCAAACACTTTTTCTTATCCAAACAATTCTGTACAAAAAACTCAGGCAAAGTCTTACCATTCATCCCAATATTCGTCCACTCATCCCATGATAGCGTTATAAATCCCAATATCTTAGCCACATATCCCAAGGTATTGCGTATTTCGGCAGGCATTCATAATTTTGCGAAGGAAACAAAAATATTTATCAAGATGAAGACATTAGTATTTTCAGTATTGTTTGCAACAAGCACAACAGCTTTTGCACAGAACGGAGTAATCCGTATAGTATCAGACTCTACTCAGAGTATCACAAGACAGACACAGCAACTACGTGAGGTGGCTGTGACGGGCACAGTTCCCAAGACCAAGATACGTGACGATGCCATGGTGACTCGTGTCGTCGGTTCTGCCATCGCCAATGCTGGTAGTGCAGAGGATGCTCTCACACGCATACCCGGACTTGTCAACATCAACGGTAAACTCAGCGTTGTCGGCAAAGGTACACCTATATATTATATAAACGGAAGGAAGGTTCACGACCTCTCCGAGCTGCAACGCCTCTCCAGCCATGACATAAAGGAGGTGGAAGTAATCAGCAACCCTGGAGCACGCTATGACGCACAGACAAATGCCGTGGTACGCATCATCACACTTCGCCGTCAAGGTGAAGGACTGGGATTGACCTTTGAGACACAAGACAGATACGGTATGGCCTATGGTGACAACCGCCTCTCATCCGACCTCAATATGTCCTATCGCATCAACGCTCTTGAGATGTTCGGAGGAATTAACTATAGCGACAAGTACCTCAACCGTTACCAGACAGACGTCCGCCAGGAATCGTTCGGTAAGAATAACTACGTGCAGGACGGAAGCACACGTCTCGGTCGTCGCGACCGTGACATACGTTTCAATGTAGGTGCCGACTGGCAACTGTCCGACAAACATTCCATGGGCATCAGCATTGAACGCAACGTCAATCTGCTCAACACATCCGACAACCTCATGGTTGAAGACGTAAAGAGGAACAACGAAGTCATCGACCACTTGAATGCACCTACTCATACAGATGCCGATGGCGTGAACACATGGCTCGGCAACGCATATTATTACGGAAAGGCTGGCAAGCTATCCATTGAGGGTAACGTGGATATTTATCATACAGACTACACTAAGACTGCAACAACACACGAGGAAGCACAGACGGAGCCTCGCACTGTAAATGCAGAGACAAGTGCCTCAAACCACCTGACTGCCATCAAGTGGATTGCGACCTACCCTCTCGGTATGGGTAAGATTACGGCTGGAACTGAAATGACATTCGTAAGACGCAACAACACCTACAACATCGATGAAACAAGCATCCGCAACGACCGTTCACACGTACGCGAGGACACCTATGCCATCTTCACGGAATACACCACCATAATTCCGATGGCAGGAATGTTGACAATGGGGCTTCGCTACGAGCATGTGAATCTCGGCTACGACAACTACCTTGATGACAGTCATGACCTAAACCGTCGTTACGACAACCTCTTCCCATCCATCAGCTTCGGCACACAGATAGGCGGAACACAAGCTATGCTCAGTTATACGGTCAAGACCCAGCGACCACATTACAGTGCACTACGAAGTAACATCGAGTATAACAACCGCTTCACGCTCTCCACGGGCGACCCACGTCTAAAACATGAGACGAGCCACGGGGTTACACTTGGTGTACGTCACAGTTGGCTTGCAGCACAAGTGAACTACACACGCAAGGGCAACGGCATCTACGACTGGACATCACCATACGGCGATGAAGGTACGACAATGATTACATGGGTGAACCTCGACAAGCCAATCCGTTCACTCGGAGCTTTCATCAACGTATCACCTACCATCAAGAGATGGTCGCCCAACTATACCATTGGAATACAGAAACAATGGCTTACCTTCGACCTTGACGACCCACGCGAACCCGCAGGTAAGCGCAAGGTAGAGTACAACAAACCGATGTTTATCTTCAATGCCAACAACACCCTCACGTTTCCAACGCACGGAATGAGCGAACACGGCCCTTGGCAAGTGGAACTCAACTCGGAATTTCTATCTGGCTTTCACTGGGGCAATGCAGAGATACGCAACTGCTATTGGAATCTCACCATTGCACTACAGAAGTCGTGGTTCCGTCAGGATGCACTTACACTCCGCCTCGCATTCGGAGACCTCTTCCGCACGGCTTATCACAATGTGCGCCTCGACCTCGGCAACTATATCCTTGCCCAGTCACACATATACGGACAGGAACGCTCAGAATACGACCCACATCACATCCGCCTCACACTACGCTACAAGTTTAACACCACAAAGACTAAGTACCGTGGCACAGGCGCAGGCAAAGACGTGAAAGAAAGAATGAGATAATTCATAATTCACAATTCATAATTCATAATTAAGAATGATGGCACCCAAAGGGCTTGGCGTTGCCAATCAGAAACGCTATTATGAATTGTGAATTGTGAATTATGAATTAGAACTCAACGCTTGTTTTAAGGCAAAGAGCATAATTATCTGTAAGTGTTTTTACATTTGCGGTATAGAACTTCCAGCACTCATCCAGATTGTCATAATAGTTTCGTGGCACATTATCATTATGCCATGTCATAGTATAGTCAACAGACAATCCGAAGTTAAGAGCCATGCCGTTGTCCAAGCCATAACGGCAGCCAGCGGATAGTGCACCATAAACACGCTCGTTAGTCATATTAGCACCTATCCTCAACCCTGCGAAAGGAGAGATCTTCTTATTCATAGTCACACGAGAATCGACAAACAGGTGATTCAGATTATTATTGAAATCATGGGTAAAACCTAAACCTGTAAACACAATAGGACTGATCTGATAACCATAGATACCAGTAATATTGGCACGTCCTGTTCCTTGGAGTCCCAGTCCCTTGCCACCAGCAAGCTCCACAAAGCCCTTCAAACCTTGCTTTGCACCCGTATCATCATCTGCATCCTGCGCAAAGGTGTTGATAGAAGTCATCAACACGAGCATCAGTAGAATATATCGTCTTAGTTTTATCATAATATCCAGAATTTCACCTTTTAATAATTCAACTTTAGCTTGTAGTTAATG
>JAGCWG010000361.1 GCA_017961965.1 Bacteroidaceae bacterium
GAGAAGTCTGCAAACAAGAATGTGCGTTATGCAGTCTGCGACCGTTTCCTGCATTTTTGGTTTAGGTATGTATATAAGTATGATTTCGTGCTTGAGGCAGGGGCAAACAACAAACTAATGCAGATTGTGGCTAATGATTACACTACTTATAGTGGTAAGGTTCTTGAGGAGTATTTTATGTCCAAGATGCGTGAATCCGAAGATTTTACACGTCTCGGATATTGGGAAGATCGTAACGGACATAATGAGATAGACATAATAGCTTCTGACGACATCAACCGTGATGTCCTGTTTTATGAAGTCAAGCGTCAAGCGTCAGACATCGATCTTGCCATCCTCAAGTCAAAAGCTGATGTTTTTCTTCGTTCTACGAAGAACGGCTACGCATCATATCGCAAATCTTATCTTGGGTTAAGTCTTGCTGATATGTAATAAAGACTAAAGCTCCCATTTGATGGTGGTACACGAATTATCATGTAATTAACCACGAACAATCATAAATGCTTTTTTTTGATAATTTATGGCAAATTAATGGTAATTCGTGTTAAAGTATTCTCTGAGTCCTTCGTGTCCTCTGTGTTGAAAAATATGATTGCTCGCATGGTGACAAAGACGATAAATGAGAGGGAATTTGTCTTAAATTATCTGCTTTTTAGTACCGATTAGCACACATTTTATGAATATATATCAATAAATATGAAAAATAATCATCCAAAATGTTTGAGCAAAAAAAATAATTCTTATCTTTGCCCCCGAAGTGGAGTTGGTGAAATCTTCACTCCTGTGTCCCTTGAAGAATTGAATGTGCCAGAGTAATGAAAACTAATCATTCGTTCTGACTCTCGAAACAAAGGGGGAATAAAAGATGCAATATACTAACAAGCAACGGAAAAAGTACAACTAACAAAATAAAATAATAACTTAATCTTAAAGACTTATGAAGAAATCAAAACTTCTTGGTTTGGTAGCATTAGCTTCTCTTGGCTTGAATGCTAATGCGCAGGTAACGCTGCCTGATGGTGGTGGTACTTATTATGTCTATAATAAGGAAGCAAAAGCTTTCTTGACACGTGGTAGTAACTGGGGTACTCGTGGCTATGTGAATGATGTGGCTCTCCCATTTACCATTACAAAAGTAGGCGAGGGTACATATAAGTTTGAACCTTGTGATTTTGCTAAGAATAATCTCAATAAGGGATTGACAGAAAATACGTATGTAGATTCGTCAAATCCAACAGCTTGGAGCGTTTCTGGAGATATTGAGGGTTATACAATCGGTAATGGAGAAAGATTTTTCTCTGCACCAGGAAATAGGAAGAATCTTGTGTTCAGCGCAGAAGTCGGACATTGGCAGTTCTTTACTCAGGAACAGTATGATGCTAAGTTAGCAGCTTTGGCTGAGACTCAGAATATTGCTGCTGCTAAGGCTGCAGGTGTGTCTATCCCTGATGGAACTACTCTTGATGCAGCACTTAGCAACTTTAATGAGGGCTTGAGAGTCTCTCCAGAACCAAAGTCGTCTAATTATGCAAGAATTGAAAACTGGACAAAAGCTGCTCTTGGTAGTGTGGAAGTATCTGGACAAGATAACCGTGGTACTACTATGGGTAATGTCGCTGTTGGTGTTGAAAGCTATCAGGCTGGTGGAGTAATAACTCGTCAAATCGAAGGTCTTACTCCAGGTTTGTATAAGGTTTATGTAAAGGGTTCACTTCGTGCAACTTCAAATGCAAATTGTGTTGCGTTCGAAAATGAGGGAATTTATCCAAGCGATGCGTATGCTGTCGTAAATGGAAACATTATTCCTATCAAGGCGTGGGCTCGTGATAATTCTTCAGACGGAGAACCAAATTCTCCTGCTGTTGTAGCACAGCTTGCAGAGAATGGAAAATATACAACGTCCTCTTTGGTTTATGTAGGTGATGATGGTATTCTTTCTATGGAAGTTAATGCTTCTGCATGGTGGAATGGTATGGCCCGTTGGTTCATGTTCCTTGGAATAGATTATGCACCTTATACGGATAATGTGTCTGCTGCTGATGTTCAGACATTGATTAACAGCATACCTTCAGAAACAGTATATAGTGTTTATCGTCAGGAATTGAATGCTGCTCAAGCAGCTTTGGAGTTAGAGGCTTCCAGCACTAATTATAAGAGACTGAAGGCTGCTATTGAAGTTGCTGAAGCTAATGTCTCTCAATATCAGAACTTGGCAGAGGCTATTTCTACTTTTAGTGCTTATACTGCTGTTTCTCCAGATGCTAAGAGTGCTCTCTCTGCAGCAATTCAGACTGCACAGGGTGTGTATGACAATGCAAGTGTAGAGAATACTTCTGCAACAATAGCTGCTCTTGAAGCTGCTGCTAATAATGCAAATGTAACAGACTATAGCTATGTAAAGGCAACATATCCTGATGCTGTTGTTCTTGGTGATTGGACAACAAATAATTTCGGAACAACATCTGGTCAGGGTTATAAGGATAATAGTCAGGGATACTATGACAAGTGGAACGCAAGTGCATTTAATTTGAATCTTGCTCAGGACATCGAACTTCCTGCTGGAGAATATGTACTTTATGGCATTGGACGAGGACAGGCAAAATTGTCAAATGTTGAGTTGTTCGTTTCTTATGGTCAGACTGAGAATGTTGCTCCATTCCGTATGAAGGGTGACCTTGGTTTGGGTGTTGACGTTGACGGCGTTGCAAACTTCTCAGCTGATGCTACTTATAATAATGCTCCAAATGGACGTGGTTGGGAGTATCGTTACATTGCATTTGAACTTGCTGAGCCAACTACTATTACTGTAGGTGCAAGAGGTTCTGTTGGTACAAATGGTGCAAGTTGGGCAGGTGTTTTTGCTCCTGTATTGGTTGGTAAGCCAAATCTCTCACTTGCTCTCAATAATCTTAATAATGCAATTGCTGAGGCAGAGAAGGTTAATACAGATGCTAAACTGAACGCTGCTGTTAAGCAGACATTCACTCAGGCTTTGGCAACAGCAAACACAGCTAAGTCAAGCACAGACAAGACTACAATAGATAATGCAACAGCTGCTCTTGAGTCAGCTACAAATGCAGCTAATTCTTCTATCGCAGTTTATGAGCAGATTGCAGTTATTAATGCAAAAGCTGCTACTCTTGATGCTGTAGGACAGGCATCTTACGCTTCTACTTTGGCTGCTTACAACGATGGTACACTTACTACTGTTGCTGAGGCTGAGACAGTTCTTGTTACTGCTGTTAAGGCTCAGACAACTGTTGGTGCTGATATGACTCTTGCTATTGCAAACCCAAGCTTCGAGAATGATTTCACTGGATGGGTAAACACTGGCTTGGTTATTCAGAATAATAATGAAAATGTAAAGGTGGGTAGCAAGTATGCAGAGATATGGCAGCCAAATGGAACATTCGATGTTCATCAGACAATTACTCTTCCAAAGGGATATTACACTGTGACAATTCGTGAAAAGGATCGTAATCTTCCAGTAGCTGCTATATTGTATGCAAATGAAGAAACTGTTGACTTCTATGGAAAGAATGAGGCTGACGAACTTTCTATTAACTTCTATGTTGATAGTGAGCAGGAGGTAACAATTGGTGCTTCTTGTAAGGGTACAGGAGTTTCAGCCAGTTGGTTTGCTATAGATAACTTCCGTTTGACTTATAATGGTGCTGATAAGCCAGCTCCAGTAATCGCAGACCTTATAGTTAATGATGGTGTTGCTGTTGAGGCATCACAGGATGCTAAGAATATCACTTACGTTCGTGAGTTCAAGGCTGCTAACAAGTGGCAGTCACTCTACCTCCCATTCTCTGTAAACTTGGAGAATAATGAGGCTGACGTTGTTCTCGCTAAGGTTGATGATGTAGTTGAGAATAATGGTGAACTTGTTATCAATATCGTTAAGGTTTCTGCAACTGAGACTGTTGAGGCTTGTAATCCACTCTTCATCGCTGCTAAGACTGTAGGTGTAAAGAACATCAAGACTGGTGTTTCTACAGTTGAATCTCCTAATGACCGTGGTAATGTATATTCTGCTGCTGAGTTCACAGGTATCTTGAGTGAAGCAAGTGCTGGTAAGGCTGGCAAGTACGTTATGTCAGGTGGTGAGCTTTGTCTCGTTCCACAGTCAATGAATAACCTCACTCTCGGTGTTAACCGTTGGGCTATGACTGTAAATGGTGGAAATGGCGTAAGAATTCGCATCAATGCAGAAGGCTTCAACTCTGACGAGGCTACAGCTATCGCAAGTGCAGTTGCTGAGTATGTAGAGAACGGCGAAATCTTCTCTATCAATGGTGCTAAGGTTAAGGACGCTAAGTCTGGACTCTACATCAAGGGTGGCAAGAAGGTATATGTAAAGTAAACTTTTAATCAATAATATTAATTTTTACAACAAAATGGTAAAGAAAAGTTATGTAATGCCAGTCTCTAACGAGACTCGCACAAGACTTAGAACAGGACTCCTCGTTGGTTCTGGTAACACTGGTATTGGTGCAGACCCATCAGCTTCTGGTAATGAAGGAACAGTTACTCCTGGTTCTGGTTCACCTATTAACAATGGTAGCGGTGGAATTGGTGACGCTCGTCGTCGTTCTGTGTCATCTGTTGACTAATCGATTGTTCTCAGTTATTCATGACTGAACATTCATAAACGGTGGCTCTCCCGCAATTCGTGGGAGAGCCTTTTTTGTTAGTACGAATCACAATGAATTTCGCCTCTGCAAGAAACGTTGCCCATAA
>JAGCWG010000362.1 GCA_017961965.1 Bacteroidaceae bacterium
AAGTATAGACTAACTATAGACTAAGTACTGACTATGAAGTTAAGGACAAAACTTGAGGGGCGATATTCCTTTTGGTATTGAGGCTCACACCTCACATTATGCAAGTCTGTTTCTTCATAATGCCAAGGTCGTGACTTCGCTATGAGTCCGCTATGCCTTCGCTATGAGTCCGCTATGACTCCGCTATGACTCCGCTATTTAGCAGAGAAATAGCAGAGGAATAGCGGAGGATTAGCAGAGAAACAACGGACAAACAGCGAAGAAACAACTAAAAAACAGCGGAAATTCAGGTGTTTTTCTGCGGTATTTGGCTGCAAGAAGAATAAACGTCTATCAAACACTACGGAATATGGTATAATACAGAATGAAGTTTCTACAAAAAGAACGTTTCAAAGAAAGTTTATCCTTTATCACATATTCTTCTTGGTAAATATTTCTAACAGCCGTAACTTTGCAGCGTCAAAAGGAAATAAAGAGCCCACGACTAACTCACCAAAGGGTGAGGACGCAATCAGGGACAAAGCATATTTCCAAGACAAAATTAAAAATAAAAAAAATGAAAGTAACAGATTTATTAAAAAGCCTTTTCGGCACAGAGAAAGAAAATATTATTAACAATTCAAAAACAGATACGACTATGGCAAAGAAACTTCATCTCGAAACACTCGCACTCCATGTAGGACAGGAAAATGCAGATCCAGCAACAGATTCACGTGCAGTACCAATCTATCAGACAGCATCATACGTATTCCACAATGCACAGCACGCATCTGACCGTTTCGGACTTCGTGATGCAGGTAACATATACGGCCGTCTCACAAACTCTACTCAGGGTGTATTTGAAGACCGTGTAGCAGCTCTCGAAGGAGGTGTAGCAGGTCTTGCCGTAGCATCTGGTGCAGCTGCCGTGACTTACGCTCTCCAGAATATCGCACAGAACGGTGACCACATCGTGGCAGCAGATAATCTCTATGGTGGTTCATACAACCTTATTACTCACACATTGAGCACTCAGGGTGTTGACTATACCATCGTAAATGTAAATGACCTCAAAGCCCTTGAAGCAGCCATCCGACCTAACACAAAGGCTGTATATGTAGAGACATTCGGTAATCCGAACTCAGACATTACAAACTTAGACGCAATAGCTGAGATAGCACACAAGCACAACACGCTTCTCATCGTAGATAACACATTCGGTACACCAGTACTCATCCGTCCAATCGAGCACGGAGCAGACGTAGTGGTTCACTCTGCTACAAAGTTCCTCGGCGGTCACGGTTCTTCACTTGGTGGTGTAATCGTTGATGCTGGTAAGTTTGACTTCAAGGCTAATGCCGACAAGTACCCTACCCTTGCGAAGCCAGACCCATCATATCATGGTGCAGTCTTTGCAGACGTGGCAGGTGCTGCAGCCTATGTAACTCGTATCCGCGCCGTCATTCTTCGTGACACAGGAGCAACAATTTCTCCATTCAACGCATGGATTCTCCTTCAGGGCGTAGAGTCTCTCCCACTCCGCATAGAGCGTCACGTGGAGAATGCCCTCAAGGTTGTTGACTTCCTCTCAAAGCATCCAAAGGTAAAGAGTGTGTCACACCCTGCACTTCCTTCACACAGAGACCACGAGCTCTACAAGAAGTTCTTCCCTAAGGGAGCCGGCAGCATCTTCACATTCGAGATTAACGGTAGTCAGGACGATGCATGGAAGTTTATCGACAATCTCAAGATATTCTCTCTCCTCGCTAACGTGGCAGACGTGAAGTCACTCGTCATACATCCATACACCACAACACACTCACAGCTCTCTCCAGAGGAACTTGCTGAGCAGCACATCACACCTTCTACAGTACGTCTCTCTATCGGTGTTGAGCATATTGACGACATTATTGACGACCTCAAACAGGCGCTTGACGCAATTTAATAGCACGTCCCCATCCTCCCACAAGGGAGGGTGGCTAATGCATCAAACATTCATTTTGAAAATAGGTATATGAATATGAGCGATGAGGAAAACATTCCTAATTACTCATTCCTAATTAAAATGACTCTTACGTAGTCTTTTATGTGATAAAGGCGATTGCCGTAGTTTTTTTGTGAATCAGAGATGAGGATTAGTGTCTGGCGTCCATCCGTAAGACGTGGGCCCAGACACATCCCCTCATAGTTGGCAAGATTATGCTTTATCATATTGAGACGGGTGCAGAACTCGGCAACAAGTGTCTTGTTCATGCATACATCAACTGGTATTTCATGAAGTGATTCTATTTGTTGGGATTGAGACGGTGCGACACGATAAATCCTGTGTCGTACCCAACTTCCCAAGTATCTTTTAGCCACATAGAACTCACGTTCAAGCACTAATAGGCTACCATCATCAAGGCAGCAAAGGGCAGAGACTCCGTAGGCATAGTTTCTGCCTTTTTTCTTTGCACGTGGTGCATCCATGCGGTAGGCATACTGGTGTAGAGGCTTCAAGGTCTTGTCGTCGAACGAGACAAGACGAAGCATACAACCTGTTGTGTCTCCAGGCACAGTCATATTGCCATCTGCCTTTAGCGTTTGCTCCGTCGTTGTCCACAGACAATGGTCTTTCTTGGAGTAAGCAAGAGCCTCAAAGCCATAGTTGCCGTATATGGCATCTTTGCCGAAGGAGGCAGGTACGGCAAGTTCCCTACCCGTTGGCTCTCCCTCCGTCGTGTATTCCACCACACGCTGGTTTGCCTCATTCGAGACAAACAACGTCTCTCGGTCTGGCACATACGCAATACCTTCGGCATCGCTCACGCCATGCTCACCACCGACCTCGGCAACGAGTGAAGCCTCCCTGACTTTACCCTTCAACGAATCTATGTCAAACGAGAAAATCCTGAATGTGTGCCTGGCATCCTTATCGTCCACCACAGCATAATGTGTTCCACCTATATGCGTTATACCGCTATAATTGGCACCAGCGATATTCCACTTCGCCAGATTCTGCTGCTTGCGAAGCGTTACGTTGTTGCCTGCCATGACTGGCAAGGAAAGGAAAAGAAAAAAGAAGAAGAGCCCAACCCAAGGGGAGAAGCCTTGATTACTCCTTCGTATGTAGTTTATAATATTCATTCAAGTCAGATTCTTTCGTGCGCTCAAGGTGCCAATTAGAAAAAAATTTTTTTTGAAACACAGAGGGCACAGAGGACAGAGAGAAAAGGCCCCCGACCTTCGGAGTTAAAAGTTAAAAATTAAAAGTTAAAAGTTAAGCCGGCTCACAACTCATAACCCATAACTCTGAACTTTGAACTCTTTTGGCGGCCTCCGGTTTAGTGGGGGGATGGAGGTCTAAGGCTAATAAAAATTTTGTTTTTTTCAGCACAGAGGACACTGAGGTCACAGAGAAAGCCATTTTAATTAAAAATGATTTAGCCCGGATGGCCGCCCCCTTCGGGGGCCGGGGGGCTAAAACATATATCCAATATTCAGGAATGCTCCGACGGATTCGGTGATGTTGCTCCAGTTCAGGTTGAACTCGATAGGTCCGATAGGAGACTTGTATCCGTATCCTATGGCTGCACCATACATGTTGGTGGAGTTGACCGTAACAATCTTTTCGAGAGCATTGCCTGCAAGGGCATAGTTGGCAATACCGAACATATAGTTGTTGGTCGTCACGTTGTGACGCACCCTCATTCCGAGCACAAGGATGTTATTCGGAACAATCTGTATGTGGTTTACTCCAGCAAAAGGAATCTGATGTTCCATGTAGTGGCCGTAGGTATCTATTCCGCCTATCACGTTAAGATTATTGAGATGCGTATTACGGTTTGGCAACAGACGACCTGCCACGGACGGCATGAGCGTGAACTTGCGTGACACAGGTAATGCTGCCTCGAAATAGCCCTCAACGATATGGAGAGGCAGACCGCCATTGTACTCGTGCATATTGTCCGTGAAGAGCGTGTAACGGAGAGTCCACTTCATACCCCTGCGAGGCATGACAGAGGCATCCTGCGAGTCGAATGCAATATTGGCAAAGTAGCTGAAGCTACGGTCATTCTCCCTTGTCTGTACAAAATCTATCCAGTCGGTCTGACGAAGAAGATTGTTGTAATGGCTGTAGTTCCAGTCGGCACCGAATGCCACGAGCATCTTGTGCCATGAACGGCGGAAAGACAGACGGAACGACTCGTCGTAATAGTCGAGCGTTGCCATGTGGTCACCATTGTTATACACCTTGGTATCGTTGGACGTATGCTGATAGCGTGCTCCTATCGTCCATTCGCCCCAAGGGTTGAACTCGAACCTGAGCTTGCCATACATACGCTTTCCGAGACGGAGCTCAAAGCCTGCACGTGCCTTACGCTTATGGTTGAACTCATACGAGCCGCCAAGGAGGAGCGTTGCAAGTTCCTCGTTGTCGAATCGCGCTCCAAATCCGATGAAGCTGGCATTAGGATGGTCGTTATATATGGATGCCACAGGTGTGACTACCGTATCGGCATCAAGTATCTTAGGCTTGCGTACGGCAAGAGGCTCAATACGTCCGAGGTGTTCCTTCAGGCTTAGCAGTTCGTCCCACTTCTCACGTGCAGCCATGTTGCCACGTTCAAGGAGCGTGTCGATAGCCACCTTGGAGAAGCTGGCAGACGAATAGCCGTTGACATTCACATTGATGTGCACGTCGGTCTTTTCCACGTTTTCCTTATATTTATTGGAACAGATGACATCAAGGATACGCAGGAGCACCTCGCCCGTGCTGTTTATCTGCTCTGCCGTCTTATGCTTGTCCGTCACGTCAACGCCGATGACGACATCAGCACCCATGCGTCGTGCCACATCCACGGGATAGTTGTTGACAAGACCTCCGTCCACAAGTACCATGCCGTTCTTCTTGATTGGCGGGAACACTCCCGGTATAGCCATGCTTGAGCGCATACTCTCGGCAAGGATTCCTGAACGCATCACAATCTCGTTGCCAGAGACGATGTCCGTTGCCACACACGCAAAAGGGATTGGCAGCTTGCTGTACGACATACTGTCGAGATGGTCAGCCGTAAGCTCGGAGAAGAACCTGCCTATATTGTTGCCCTTGAGCAGTCCTCCCTCGATAACCTCAAAAGGGCTCTTGTCAAAGGTTGCACTCACCACATAACGATCCTCCAGCTGACGTGAATACATGCTCTTCTGGCTACGTTCCTGACCATCCGTCAGGAGCAAAGCCCAGTTCTGCGCACGCACGATGCTGTCAAGCTGATGCGTTGTATAGCCTGAGCAGTACAAGCCACCCACGATGGAGCCCATACTCGTACCCACAATAATGTCAATAGGAATGCCCGCTTCCTCGATGACCTTCAGCGCACTCACGTGGGCAACACCCTTTGCGCCACCACCGCTGAGCACCACAGCCACCTTCTTGCGCCTACCCCTACGCTGAGCCGAAGCATCAGTAGGAAGTAAGAACAGCGCACAAAGCAATCCAAAGAGTATGTATCTAAAGAATCTATTCATATAACGTTACAATCTATTATCCCAAAATATCGCGCATGCGCGCGGACGAAGAAAAAACAAGTAAAAACCTATAAAAACAATTAAAAACCGAGATTCTGAGAAAAAGAATGTTTTAAAAATGTTTTTTCTTGTTTTTATCGGTTTTTTCTTCGTCCGAACCTTTGGTGCGAAAAAAGATTATCGACACTAATATTGCCGCTTGCAAAATTACATCTTTTTTGCCGAGTTACAAGCAACAAAGCCGACTAAAATTTATTGACACTCACAATACTTCCCATCGTCATGGTACAACACCCGAAAAACGCATACCATAGATGTGGTATATTGACAACATTTATGCCACAAATGTTTTTTCATATCACGACAAAAACATAATTTTGCATCGTGAAAACAGAGAAGAGGGCTCCGAAGGAGAGTGGATTTACAACACAGAGAACACGGAGACCTCAGAGGACTCAGAAAAATTAAGATTTAAGAATTAGCAAGTACTCTGCTTTCTCTGTGCTCTCTGTGTTGAAAAAACACTCACCACCGCGAGAACTCACGAACTTAAGAACTCAAAAACTTAAGAACTCAAAAACTTAAAAACTCAAGAACTCACAAACTTAAAAACTCACATAAAACTAAGGCAAAGATCGCAAAACAGCTTACCGACCTTATCGGTAACACTCCACTCCTGGAGCTTAACTCTTACTCACAGAAAGAAGGTATCACACCTATAACAGCAAAACTCGAGTATTTCAACCCTGCAGGCAGCGCAAAGGACCGTATAGCCTTCAACATGATTCTTCAGGCTGAGAAGGACGGCATAATCAAGCCGGGCGCAACAATCATCGAGCCTACAAGCGGTAACACAGGTGTGGGACTTGCATTCGTGAGTGCTGTACGTGGATATAAGCTTATCCTCACAATGCCTGAGACCATGTCCATCGAGCGCAGAAACCTCGTGAAGGCATACGGCGCACAGGTAGTCCTCACTCCAGGTTCAGAGGGTATGAAGGGCGCTATCGCCAAGGCTATCGAGCTTCGTGACAGCATCCCTGGCTCAGTCATCCCACAGCAGTTTGAGAACCCAGCCAACCCAGCCATCCACTATGCCACAACAGCCGAGGAGATATGGCGCGACACAGACGGCAAGATTGACATCTTCGTAGCAGGTGTAGGTACAGGCGGAACAATATCAGGTGTAGGCAAGCGTCTCAAGGAGCTCAATCCTAACGTGAAGATTATCGCCGTAGAGCCAGAGACATCAGCCGTACTCTCAGGCGAGCCAGCAGGAAGCCACAAGATACAGGGTATCGGTGCAGGATTCGTGCCAAAGACATTCAACCGTGACGCTGTAGATGAGATATTCAAGGCACCTAACGATGCTGCCATCCTCACAAGCCGCAAGCTTGCTGCAACAGAAGGTCTCCTCGTAGGTATCAGCTCAGGTGCAGCAGCATACGCAGCAACACAGATTGCAAAGCTCCCTGAGAACAAGGGCAAGCGCATCGTCGTTCTCCTCCCAGACACAGGCGAACGCTACCTCAGTACCGTCCTCTACGACTTTGAGAACTACCCATTGTAAAAAGGGGTATTCCCTTTTTACAGTTAACAATTATAAGTTAACAGTTAAAAGTGGAGTTCACAAGTTTATAAGTTATTCAAGTTTAGCTTGTAGTTAAATTGTAGTTAAAATGGAGTTATATAGGAAGTTAAAAAGACGTTTGATTGTTTGCGGATTATCTTGTAAAAACACTTTGCGATGGACATTCGTCTTTTTTACTCCACTTTAACCACTCTTTAACTCCTTTTTAACTCCTTGCAAGTAAAGCGTCAGCTGAACTTGCGAAATTTGAATAAGTTATAGAGTCCACAACTTATTTGAAACCTATAACCTATGGAGTTAGGAGTTTCTTCTCCCCTCTCCTTCCTTTTCCCTTAGCATCCTCTACAATTCTCCACGAATTTGTACAGGATACTAAGGGAAACTTCATGTTATAGCCACAAAATATCATTATGCTACCTCCATCCGAACAATCCCAATCATTTCGTCACTCAGCACATCACACCAAAATCACGAAGGATTAACGAAACATTAGCGAAGGATTAACGAAAGATTCCTTACTATCATTTTGTAAGCAAAAACGACTATGAGTAGAAAGAGAATAAAGATTTCCACATTTCTTTTGGCTATTTCATAAGAAATATGTTTCTTTGCAAACGAGAAAAAGAGACTCACACAATGACTAATATTGCAAAACAACATATTAAGGAAGAATTAGCAGGAAAACTAAAACAAGAACATTGCTTTTGGTCTTATTCTGCGGACTCTATCAATAGCATCCCTGATGACATATTGATTGAGAAAACTTTAATATACCTTGATATAGACGAAATCAATAGTCTTTTTCTTCTTTTTCCTTTCAAGAAAATAAAACAAGTATGGTTAGAGCAAATGGTTCCACAAGGTGAATATATGTACACCTTAAACCGTTTTTTAGCATGGTACTACTTCCACGCAAAACAACCAGACAAATATATCAAATCCATGTCAACAAGACATTTCAACAGGTATTTCCAATGACAGCATTAGCTCCACATACAACACTCATAATTGACAAAGCAACAAAACT